>NZ_JBBEYB010000008.1:0-204535 GCF_037482285.1 Aquabacterium sp. G14 | reverse complement strand
GCCCCGGTGCCGCTGGTGTGCTGCAGCCCCCAGGCCAAGGCCACAGGCCCCAGCACCGCCCCGAAGAGGGCCACCCAGATCAGACGCACCCCATCGCTGCGCTGCAACCTCGCTTCGCGCGCAGCCGGCTGGCGCAGCAGGGCTCCCATCACGGCCGCCCCGCCATACAACAAGGCGGCGGTGGTGAACGGCCCCAGGCCCGCGCCCCAGCGTTGAACCAGAGGCGTGCTGGCCCCGAAAAGCAGGGCTGCCAGCAGGGCCAGCACGCCGCCCCGGATTGCCGGCCGACGTGTGGGCAGCAGCGGATGGGATGGCTGAGTCATGCCGGGCTCACTTGACCGAGAAGCGCACCGTCACGGTCTTGCCTTCGACGTTGTTGAGCACGGCCACGACCTTGGCCCCCTTGCTCACCGTCACGCCAGTGGCCTTGAGCTGGTTGTCTCCAGCTTCCTTGAGGTCCGCTTCCGTTTTCTTGCCACCTTGTAAGACGGTCAGCTTGCCCGCGATGCCTTTGGACGGCATGGGCTGGTCGTGGTCCACCAGGTAGATGATCACGCCATCGGCCGTGGCCACCAGCTCGAAGTTCACGTCATGGGCCACCTGCACCACGCCCCCATGGCGAGCCTTGCCAGCGCCATGCGCCATCGCAGGGTTCAGGCTCAGCGCGCACAAGGTCAGGGCGGCGATCTGGATCAGTTGCTTGGTTGTCATCGTTGCATCTCCATGCAAGGCGCGGTGCGCTTGAGGGCGGCACCGCCAGGCCCATGGTGTCAGATCAGAAGGCTTCTGGTGCTCTGGCCTCGGCGGGGGTGTGGCTTTGCGCTTCCGCATGGGCTTCGGCCAGCAGACGCTCGGTGGCCTCACGCCCCAGCAGCCAGAACAGCACGGGCGTGAGCAGCGTGTCCAGCAAGGTCGAGCTGATCAGCCCCCCGAAGATCACCACCGCCACCGGGTGCAGGATCTCCTTGCCCGGTGCGTCGCCCGCCAGCAGCAGCGGCGTCAACGCAAAAGCCGCGACCAGGGCGGTCATCAGCACCGGGGTCAGGCGCTCCAGCGAACCCCGCACGATCATGGCCTGGCTGAAGGTCTCACCTTCCAATCGGCACAGGTTGATGTAGTGGCTGATCTTGAGGATGCCGTTGCGCGTGGCGATGCCGGTCAGTGTGATGAAGCCCACCATGGCTGCCACCGACAGGCTCACCCCGGCGATCCACATGGCCACGACACTGCCAATGAGCGCCAACGGGATGTTGGCCATGATGACACCCGCTAGAACTGCCGAGCGATAGCGTGAGTACAGCACCAGGAACATCATCGCCAGCGACACCAGCGACAGCCCGAGGATCAGTTGGGTGGCCTGCTCCTGGGCCTGGAACTGGCCTTCCAGGCTGATGAAGCTGCCGGTGGGCAAAGAGGTCTTCGCAATGACCTGGCGGATGTCGGCGATGACGCGCCCCATGTCCGACCCATCGGTGTTGGCATAGACCACGATGCGCCGGCGGCCGTTTTCCCGGCCGATCTGGTTGGGGCCATCGGCCTCTTCGACGGTGGCGAAGCTGGATACCGGCAGGCGGCCCGCTGGCGTGTCCACCAGCGTGCGGGCCAGGTCCAGCGGACCTCGCTTGTCGTCGGGCAGTCTCAGCACCAGCTCGTAGCGGCGCGAGCCGTCCACGATCTGCGCGCCATGCGCCCCATCGGTCAAGGCCTTGAGGATGCGGATGGCCTCGCCGGGTGCCAGCCCGGTCTGGGCCAGGCGCTGCGGGTCGAGGCGGACCATCACCTGCGGGATCAGCACCTGCTTTTCCACCGTCAGGTCCACCAACCCCTTCACGCCCGAGAGGTTCTGGCGCATCTGCTCGGCCAGGCCCCGCAGCGTGTCGGTGTCGTCCCCGTAGATCTTGACGGCGATCTGGGCCCGCACGCCCGACAGCAGGTGGTCCAGCCGGTGCGAGATGGGCTGGCCGATGGCGACCTGCGCAGGCAGCACGGACAGCTGCGCGCGGATCTGGGCCATCACGGCCTCGCGGTCCACGGGCGGGCCCTCGCGACGCAGGTCCACGTCGATCTCGGCCGAGTGCACCCCTTCGGCATGCTCGTCCAGCTCGGCCCGGCCGGTGCGCCGGCCCACCTGGGTCACACTCGGCACTTCGCCAATCAGCTTCTCGGCCAGGGCGCCCATGCGGTTGGCCTCGGCCAGCGAGGTGCCCGGGTTGAACATCAGGGACAGCACCAGAGAGCCCTCATTGAAGGCCGGCAGGAAAGCCCGCGGGAAGAACGGCACCGAGGCCGCGGCCGCCGCCACGGCCAGGACCGCTGCGCCGATCAGCAGCCGGGCGCGCGGAAAGGACCAGGTCAGCAGCTTGGCATCCCAGCGCTTGAGACGAGCGACCAGCGGGCTGTCGCCATGGCCGAGTTGCTTCATGCGGGGCAGCAACTGGCTGCACAGCACCGGCGTCACCGTCATCGACACCAGCATCGACGCCAGGATGGAGACGATGTAGGCAATGCCCAGGGGCGAGAACAGTCGACCTTCGATGCCCGGCAGGGCAAACAGCGGCACGAACACCAGCACGACGATGACCGTGGCGTAGACGATGCCCGAGCGCACCTCGACGCTGGCCTGGCGCACCACCTCCAGCACGGGGCGGGGCTGGGGCAGCAGGCTGTTGTCCTTGAGGCGGCGCAGGATGTTCTCCACATCCACCACCGCGTCATCGACCAGTTCGCCAATCGCGATCGCCAGGCCGCCCAGGGTCATCACGTTGATGGACTGGTCCAGCAGCCTGAAGACCAGCGCGGTGACGGCCAGTGACAAGGGGATGGCGACCAGCGAGATGAGCGTGGTACGTGCCGACAGCAGGAAGGCAAACAGCACGATGGCCACCATGATGGCGCCGTCGCGCAAGGCCTCGGTCACGTTGCCGATGGAGGCCTGGATGAAGTCCGCCTGACGGAACAGCACCTGGGGCGCGGACAAGCCTTTGGGCATGCCCGCCTTCAGTTCATCGAGCGCCTGCTCGATCTGGCGGGTCAGTCGCACGGTGTCGCCCGCAGGCTGCTTCTGCACGCTGACGATGACGGCAGGCTGGCCCTTGTAGCCCGCATCCCCGCGCTTGAGGCCCGGCGCAAAGCGCACCTCGGCAACCTGGCTGAGCTGCACCGGTCGCCCATCCTTCCAGGCCACGGCCACGCCTTGCAGGTCATCGACCCGGTTGGTGCGGCCCAGGTGGCGGATCAGGTACTCGCGGCTGTTGAGGTCGATGAAGCCGCCCCCGGCGTTGCTGGCAAAACCTTGCAGCGCTTGCTCGATCTGCGTCAGCGAGATGCCGAACTGAGCCATGCGGCTCGGGTCCGGCTCGACGCGCAGCTGGCGCACATCGCCCCCAATGGGGATCACCTGCGACACCCCGGGGATGGCCAGCAGCCGCGGCCTGAGCACGAAGTCGGCGTACTCACGCGCCTGCATGGGCGTGGCCGCGTCCTTGGCCCCGTCCAGCGGCAAGGCGATCAGCATGACCTCCCCCATGATGGACGACACCGGCCCCATCACTGGTGTGATCTCGTCGGGCAATTGCCCACGCAGCTGGGCCAGGCGCTCGGCGACGAGCTGGCGGTTGCGGTAGATGTCGGTGCCCCAGTCGAACTCGGCGTAGACGATGGACAGGCCCACGCCCGAAGTCGAGCGCACCCGGGTCACCCCCGGCATGCCATTGAGCGCGGTCTCGATGGGAAAGGTGACCAGTTGCTCCACCTCTTCCGGCGCCATGCCGCCCGACTCGGTCAGCACCGTGACCAGGGGCTTGTTGAGGTCGGGGAAGACATCGACCGGCGTGCGCCAGGCGGTCATCCCGCCATAGACCAGCAGCAGGGCGGCAAAGGCCAGCACGAAGAGCCGGTTGTGCAGGCTGTATCGAACGATCCAGTTGAACATGCCGCGCTCCTCAGCGGATCTGTGCGACGAGCGCCGCACCTCGGACCACGACGCGGTTGTCCGCCGCCAAGCCCTGGGTCACCAGCACGGTGTGGGCGTCCAGCGGCTGAACCTGCACGGGCTGCGGCACATAGCGCTCAGCGCCCACCTTGATCCACACCACGGACTCATTGGCTGGGCTGCGCACCACGGCTTCGGCCGGCAACACGATGCCCTTGCGCTGACGCTTGAGCGCCGCCACCACGGTCACGGGCTGCCCCACGGCCAGCACGGCATCGCCACGGGTTCGCACCTTGAAGGTCAGTGGCAGCACCCCATCGCGCAGCGAGCGGGCCGCCCCGACGAGCTGCAGTTGCACATCGGCTTGGCCCAGCAGGTTGGCCTGGGCGAGCTGACTGGCCAATTGGACATCGGGGGTGGTGGCTTCGACCAGCATGCGCGTCGGATCGACCACCTCGATCAGCACCTCCCGAGGCTCGACCACCTGCCCCACCTTCAGGTCGGCGCGCGCGATGACCCCGGAGACAGGCGCCCGCAAGGCCTCGCGTGCGGCCAGGCTGGCGCCGATGCCGCGTTCCCGCTCAGCCAGCGACTGGGCCTCGATGCGCGCGGCGTCGATGTCCTTGCGTGGCACCGAGCCTTCCAGAGATTCCAGGCGCTTGAGTCGCTGCTCGGCCAGTTCACGGGCGGCACGCAGTTCGCTGCGTTGCGCCTGCTGGGCGGCCAGCGCGAACGGCTCGGCATGGTGGCGTACCCAGGCCAGCACGTCGCCTTGACGCACGGCCTGGCCCGCCACGGGCAAGCCTTGCGGACCGGCCTCGATGCGACCGCCGTGCATCGACTGCACCAGGCCGCTGGCGTTCGGATCGGCCACCACCCGACCGGGCAGTTGCACCGTCACAGCGGCATCGGTTTCCGGTGCGATGAGGGTGCGCAAGCCCATGCGGCGTTGCGCGATCTTCGGAATGTGGACGCTGCCATCGGGCAGTCGGCTCAAGCCGGATGTGTTCGGCGCCGCAGCCTGATCCAGGTGTTCGCCGTTGGGGCCATGGGCGCCCGGCCCGGCGTGAGCGGCGTGCAGGCTCAAGCTCAGGACGAACAGTGTTGTCAGGGTGCGCAACTGGAGGTGCATGCGTTGACATATCTGAATCGGGTTCATGCGGCGTCTCCCTTGTTGGTTTCAGCGTGGGCGGTGTCTGCCGCGCGTTGGCGCCAGCGCCACGCGGCGATCACGCCCAGCCCCAGCACGAGCACGCCCCCGGCGGCCCAGCGCCAAGCGGTGCCGGCATGGGCGTCATCGTGGGCGGGGTGGTCGTCCGCACCGTGTTCGTGCCCGTGGTCATGCGCCTGAGTGGCGGCCTGGGCCTGGCCAGCCCCGACACGGAGCACGGCATCCAGCAAGTCGCTGTCATCGCCCGCCACCACGGTGACGACAACGGCATGCTCGCCGGGTTGGGACAGCAGCTTCAGCATCGCCGGGTCGTCCACCGCGTAGTCGCCCAGGTCGGGGTGGAACTTCGCCTTCGCTTTCAGCGCGCCGGACTCGACCTCGACGTCGGCTTTCAAGACAGGTTCGTTGGTCGCGAAGCGGTCGATCAGGATGGACAACTCGCCACCACTGAGGCGCGCGACCAGCTCGAACAGCTCGGATTGGGCTTCCATCTTCGGTACGGTGGAGGTGGCGGTGCTGGTCGCTGGTGGACCGTCGAGGTGTTCGCCATTGGGGCCGTGAGCGCCCGGGGCAGCCAGCGTCACGTTGGTACCGAGGCTGAAGACCAAGGCCAGCACGATCTGGCGCAAGGGAGTGAGGAGGTTGAGTCGGCTCATAGGGGTGAAATCAATGCGGCTCATGGCAGTTGTCCAAGGGCATGTTGGAGGCGGGCCAGGGCTTGGACCAGGGCGGCGTGTTGACGTGCAGCAGCTGCGTCGGCCTGTGCGGCGGACGACAGGGCACGCAGGAGTTCTGGCAGGGACGATTCACCGGCCTGAAAGGACCGAGTCAACAGCCGGGCGCGCTCGCGCAACAGGCGTGCACGCTCGGCTTCCGCTGCGGCTTGGTCGGTGGCCGCGCTCACATGTCCGCGTGCCAAGGCTTGCTCCGCTTCAAGCTGCTGGTGCATGCGTTGAAGGGCCATCTGCGCGCGGTCCAGGTCAGCCAAGGCTGTGGCCAACCGGGGCGCGTTGTGGGGATCCGTGCCAAATGGCACGCTCACGGACAGGGCGACGCTGCTTTGCCGGGGCTGCCCCGAGCCGGGCTGCTCCTGGCGCATGCCCATGCCGAGTTCGGGCGCGGCCCCACGTTGGGCTTGCACCTGAGCCACCCGTTGCTGGGCACGCGCTACCGCTGCGGCGGCCAACTGTGCTTCAGGGTGTGCCTCAAGTGATGCACTCTGGGCCGTATCGTCGCGCGGAGATAGCGCCTCGGGCTCAGGCAGCGCGGTCCATCCGGTCAACAGGGTCCAGGCGCTGCGCTGTGCGGCCAAGGCCCGTTCGGCCTCAAGCGCCAGACTGCGAGCAGCGAGCATCTCGGCCTGGGCAGCCATAGCGTCGGTGGGAGCCAAATCGCCCGCCCGGACACGCCGCTCGACATCGGCACTGAGCGCTTCCAAGGTCTTGCGCTGTTGGGCCGCCTGCAAAGCACTGGCCTCGGCCTGCTGGAGTTGGGCGGCCTGCTCCCGCAGGCGCGTGGCCAGCTGCAGGCGCGCGGCGCGTTCCGAGGCACCCGCCCAGTCGGACTCGGCTTGCGCCACTTGGGCGTTGAGCTTGCGTTGACCCGGGCGCCACAGCGGCAAGGCGATGCCCAGCTCGGTCTCGCGCGCGCCTGCGGCCGCAGAACCGCGACCCTCGCGTCGGGACAGTGCCAGCGAGGGCGCCGCAGCCAGCCAAGCGTCGGCCAAGCCTTGCTCGGCCAGCACCTGACGTTGACGGCCCGTCGCTTCGGCGGACGCCAGGGAACGATCCCACGCCGCAGCGAGGGCTTGCGCCATGGTCAAACGCTGGGCAACGGAGGAGGAAGTGGCCGGGGACGAGGTCGCCGAAACCGGGGGAACAGGTGGCGCAGCCTGTGCAGCGCCAACCAGCGCGCTGCCTGCAAGCATGCAGGCAAGGCGCCATGGGGTGAACCATGGAGATGAATTCACGATCATCCTGACAGAAGTGTGGTGCGGCCCCGCCGGCATTCAGCCGGACATCGGGTCGCTACCGCTCAAACCAAACGCGCAGGGGTCAGCCCCGCGCAACACGGCGGTGTCAGGTGAGTGATTGCGGAGGTCGCTCTGGGCCGCTCAAGAAGGGCTGCGGCGGCTCGGTGGGATGAGCGATGACCGGTGGCGCCGAACCGACGCGCAGAACCGGCAAAACGGCGGCAGTCAGCAAGGCCGGCGCGGACAGGCATGCATCGCTCATCACATGCTCTGTTGATTCGTCGGAATCATCCTGATGAAACCCCGCATCGTGGTCGTCATGGACGTCGTGGTGATGCGCAGAGCCGTCAAAGTGAAGCAACGCATGCACCACTTCCTCGCCCTCGGCCGCCCACACGCCCAGCCCCGCATGGGCCAGCGACTGCCAGCACACGCAGAAAACGAGGAGGATGGAAAGCCAACGACGCATAGCTTATTAGTCTAGCAGGGAGGGTGAACCGAAGGCCCACATAACCCCATTCTTCGAGGGATCTGGCTTGTCAGGACCAACCGACCGACTGCAACTGCATGCGAACCGGTCAGTCGTGTCTTCGCCAATCGAATGGCCGGTGATGACCAATCGCTGCCATTCGGCCTTGAGGTCTCAATGACCGAGTTCAGCCTTCACCTGACAATGATCTCGGACCAGCCAACCGATCTGTCGGCACATCGGGCCTATTGAGCATTTCCCCCGCCTGATCTTCGCGTTGACCCCGCTCGTCATCACTATGATGGTGCGGCAAGCCCAGCTGAAAGGACGATGCCATGGGAACGTGGGGCGTAGACCTGTATTCGGATGACATCGCCTGTGAAGTTCGCGATGAATACCTTGAAGCGCTCAAGGTGGGGCTCTCTGGACCCGAGGCGGCCGACCAGGTGTTGCACAGACGGGGATTGGCGCTGGAGAACCGCCAGATAGCTTGCGGTGTTTACTTCTCGCTGGCCGAGACGGCGTGGAAGTATGGCCGGCTAACCGAAGACGTCAGGTCCGCTGCACTGGCGTTGCTCGAGTCGGGTGGGGATCTGTCGATCTGGGCCGAGGAGGCGCCTGCGGACCTGCCTGCACGCAGGGCCGTGCTGCAGCGACTGGAGGCCCGACTGAGATCGCCACAACCGCAGGTTCGACCCGTGAAGCTCAAGCCAGAGGCAGGGAAGGTGGTGCGCACAGATTTGCCCACAGGGACTGCTTTGCTGCTGGACTTGCCAAGTGGGCACCGTGCTGCGCTCGTCATTGTGGGTTTCAAGGACCTCGGAGGCAGTCTGGATCCCTTGTTTTCAGTGTCCCGTTGGCGTGGCAACAGCGGCGATATGCCTCCCTTGTCGCTCATTGCCAGCATGGGGACGTTGAGCATCCCATCGTTCCTGAATGAGCGTGCCCATGTTGGTATCCTTCCTTCTGATGGGAAGAAAAGTCTCCTGTCGGGTTTGCAGCCTTTCGGAATCGTTGAGCCAGCCTTACCTTTCTCTCCCACTGACGCGGTCTGGCTATCGATGGGACGGATCGCCTCAGAGATTGACCGGCGACTGGGTAGCGAGTAAGCGGCAGTGCTTTGCCAGTGATGGACTGACGGGAAAGGACAGTGCCATGGGATTGATTGTGCTCTTTGTGGTCACTGCCGGCATCGCGTGGGTGGCGAACCTCCGCCGGCGCAGAACCGGCTGGGCTACGGTCGGGTTGGCCTTGTTCAGCTCACTCGTTTTCCAGGTGCTGGCGGCCTGGGAACTGGGCCATGTCGACCCCTTTGCGTCGCTGGCATGGGCGGTGTCCCTGCTGGTCACCCTGCCGCTCAGCTGGGGCGTCGGTTGGCTGGTGTGGCGAGGGCGTGGCAGGAGTTGGCATGACGACGAGACTTGAGGGGACTTAAGGACATGACGCTTCCGGCCGTTTTGGATCCCGCCCGCGTTGGCGAGTACCCGCCACATGCTTGCGCGGGCGGTGGCTATGTATGGGACGAGGTGCTCGAATACCGCGTCTGGTGTCACCCCGAGCAGGGTGCGCCAGATCTCTGTGATGGCAGCGACTATTTTTACGCGTTCGCCAGCCATGCTGAGGCGCTCGACTTTGCTGACCGAACCGCCGGTGCGGAGGCGCCGCTGGCCCTGGTGCTTCAGCGCGAGTACATCGATGAACCCGAGGACGGATGCTTTGTTCACGTCCGGCAGGAGCGCATCACGGAGTGGCCCGTGGCATTCCTGAGCCGCCCTCGACGGACGCCGCAGACCCTGCCCAACTTCTTCGCGCCCGATGCGCCGGCCAACCGCCTCGACATCCTACGTGGGCTGGCGTAAGTCGACGCCTCCCCCGTCGTCTCGATCAACCCGATACCATCCAAGGATCTCCCCATGCAAACCTGGCACCTGGACAATGCCGAGGAACTGGCAGCTCAGTACCGGTACACCTTCTATAAGCCGTCTCAAGAGGTGATTGCCCGTCTCGCGCCAGGAGACTGTGTCAAGCTCATTTTCCGCTTTGACAGCAACGATCCCGACGCACCGGCAGCCGAGCGCATGTGGGTGGTCGTGGACGAGGTCCTGCCGCTGGGCCACTTCATAGGACGCCTGGACAACCAGCCCCGCTACATCACCGACCTGAAGCACAACGACCAGGTGGCCTTCGAGGGCTGCCACATCATCAACACCCAACTGGACGATGAAGAGGCGGGCCTGGTCGAGCGCTACGCCCGGCGCTGCTTCGTCACCCGCCGCGTGCTCGATGATGGCTGTCCCGTTGGCTATCTCTATCGCGAGGAGCCGGATGATGAGGAGGACAGTGGCTGGCGCATCACGGCCAACGACGAGTCTGAAGACTACATGGGCGAGGCCGAGAATCTGGCCTATGTTTCTTTGGGCGTAGTCCTCAACCTGGACGACGCGTTCATCGACCTGCTGGACGACCCTGCCGGTGCCGCCTACGTGCGGAACCCGGAAACGGGCCAGTTCGAACCCTGTGAAGACGAGGACAGCGATCGTTGACGTTTAGGCCCTACACGATTCACCTTCCACGCTGCGCAGCGTGAGGGACTGCCCGCTCAACCATTGTTTGCGGGCCGAGCCGCAGTGCGGGCAGGGCTCGATGCGATCGGGTGGTTCGTATACGGTGGCGCATTGCAGGCAGCGCGCCTGTGCCGGTATGGTATGCATCTCAATGGTCGCGCCTTCGGCCAGGGTGCCGGGCAAAGCCGCGAGCAAGGCGGTGCGCAGCGCGTCGTCATCGACACAACCCAGGGCGCCGATGTCGAGCACGATGCGGGTGATGCGTGAGAGCGTGCTGCGCTGTCGCTCCAGCAGGGCGATGACCTCGATGGCCAGGGAGGCTTCATGCATGGTGAGGCGCGGCGGCTGGGCGGACGGGCTGTCCATTCACCTCTGGCGTGGCGACCCAGGCGAGGATCTCGTCCCAGGCTTGAGCCATGGCTGCTTGCATGGCCGCCGACACCGGCGCGCCCAGCTCGAAGCCTTCGCCGTGCAGGGACAGCAGCCAGGCTGGGGGCGCTGGGATCTGCAGCGTGTGGGCGCACAGGTGTAGCAACTGGCTGGGCGTGCATTGGTGGCTGCTGAGGGTCGGGCCGCTGGCGCTGGCCTCGATGGGTTGCCATTGCACCGGCTCGCCTTGTTTGGCTGCAGCGTCGATGAACAGCACGCGATCGCGGTCGCGCAGGTCGTAGGCGTGCTCCACCATCAACTGCTGGTCGCATATGACCGCAACGTCGTGCGGGGCGCTGCCATCCGGTGTTCGTGCCTCGTTGCTCAGCCAGGACGTCAAACGATCGGCGAGCAGCGGGCCGACCGCATCGTCCCCCCGACTGGGGTTGCCCACGGCGATCACGAGCGTGCGGGCCCAGTCGGCCGGTAGGGGCGCTTCGCAGTTGATCAGACTGCGGGCAGTCATGCGTCGAGCGGAGGCCAGTTGGCGGGCGTGCGATCGGCGAGTGTGGCGTGAGCCAGGGGGCGCTCCAGCGTGCCGTCTTCGTGCTTGAGCAGCACATCGGCGAGCTGCCCGTCGGCCTCGACCACTTCGATGCGCAAGGGCATCTTGCCGACCGCATGCGTGGCGCACGACAGGCAGGGGTCGTAGGCGCGGATGGCGACTTCGATGTGGTTGAGCAGGCCTTCGGTGACCTCGCGACCATCGAAGTACTCGGCGGCGACGCTGCGCACGGCTTCGTTCATGGCCGTGTTGTTGTGCGTGGTCGAGACGATGAGGTTGGCGTACTCGACGAGGTCGTTGTCGCCAATGCGGTAGTGGTGCAGCAGGGTGCCGCGTGGTGCTTCGATGACACCGATGCCTTCACGCAGCGGGGTGCCGGTGGCCATCAGGTCGGTGCCGGTGATGTCGGGGTCGTTGAGCAGGCGGGCGATGCCTTCGGCGCAGTGCAGGGTGTCGATCATGCGGGCCCAGTGCTGGGCCAGCGAGGCGGTGACGGGGCGGCCATTGCCCCAGGCGATGAACTCGGCGCGGGCGGCTTCAGCGCGTGGGGTGTCGAGGTGGGTGGCGTTGTTGATGCGGGCCAGGGGGCCAACGCGGTACCAGCCGTGCTCGGGGCCGAGCGCGCGCAGGTGCGGGAACTTCATATAGGTCCAGGGCTTGACCTCTTCGACGATGAGCTGCTGGTAGTCGTGCACATCGACCTGATCGACGATGAGTTGGCCCTGGGCGTCTTTCACGCGCAGGGTGCCGTCGTAGAGATCGGCGGCGCCATCGGGGCGCACCAGGGACATGAAGCCGGAATCGAAGTTGGCGAAGCGGCCTTGTGCGGCCTGGCCTCGCAGGAAGAGGTCGCGGGCGAGTTGCAGCGCCCCTTCGCACCAGGTGATGATCTGGTCGATGTCGGCGCGCATCAGGTCGCGGTCGGCCATGGACAGGGGCTTGTTGAAGCCGCCGGGGACCGAGCCGGTGCCGTGCACGCGCTTGCCGGTGAGCAGGCGGATGATCTCTTGCCCGTACTTGCGCATGCGGATGCCTTGCAGGCCGAGTTCGCGCTCGTCTTGCAGCACGCCGACGATGTTGCGGTGGGCCACGGCGTCGTCAAAGCCAAACAGCAGGTCGGGCGAGGCAAGGTGGAAGAAGTGCAGGGCGTTGGACTGCAGCACCTGTGCGAAGTGCAGCAGTCGGCGCAGTTTCTCGACGGTGGGGGTGATGCGGCCGGTGCCGATCACGAAGGCGTCGCAGGCCTTGCTGGCGGCCAGCAGGTGGCTGACCGGGCAGATGCCGCACAGGCGTTGCACGAGGGTGGGCACTTCCCAATAGGGGCGGCCCTGGATGAAGCGCTCGAAGCCGCGGAACTCGACGATGTGCAGGCGTGCTTGGTGAACTTTGCGGTTGTCGTCGAGCAGCAGCGTGACCTTGCCGTGGCCTTCGACGCGGCTCACGGGCTCGATGACCACGCGGTTCAGGCTGGCCGGGTCGGCGGCGGTTTCAAGCGGGTGGGGCATGGTGGCTCAGTCGAAATGGCGGTCGGTGCGGGGGATCTCGGCGGCGCGTTGGGCCAGCGCGGCCAGGATCAGTTCGCGGAAGGCGGCGGCCGGGGGCGGGCAGCCGGCCAGGGTCACGTCGATGGGCACGACTTCGTGCAGGGGTAGCACCTTGTTGAGCAAGGGGGGCAGCTCGGGGTCGCAGGGGACCTGGGGGTTGTGTAGATCGTTGCCCAGGTAGGCCTCGGCCACGAGCTCAGACACGGGGATACCGTTGCGCAGCGCGGGCACGCCACCGTACATGGCGCAGGCGCCCACGGCGACCAGGGTGGTGCAGCGGGCGCGGAATTCGCGCAGCACCTCGACGTTTTCCTTGTTGCACAGGCCACCTTCGATCAGGCCGATGTCCACGCCTTCGGTGCTGACGTGCTTGATGTCGGTGAGCGGGCTGCGGTCGAACTCGATGTGCTCGATGAGGTCGGCCAGGGCTTCGTCCACGTCGAGGAAGGACATGTGGCAGCCAAAGCAGCCGGCCAGGGAGCAGGTGGCGATGCGTATCTTCTTCTGCGGTGCGGCGGTGCTCATCAGCTGTCCTCCGGGCGCTGGGCGATGTCGGCGGCGTCGTAAGGGCGCTGGCCGATGGGGATGACGAAGCCCTGGCGCTTGGGCATCAGAGCGCCCACAGGGCAGACGTGCATGGCGCGGTCGGTGACGGCCACGTCGCTGTCGTGCAACTGGCCACTGGGGCTGTTGACGAGCAAGGTGGTGTGGGCGCCGCGCCCGCCGATGGCGAAGACGTTTTTGCCATCGACCTCACGGCTGGCGCGCACGCACAACTCGCACAGGATGCAGCGGCTGCGGTCCAGCCAGACGTCAGGGTGGGTGGCGTCGACGTCTGGGTGCGGGGCGGTGTGCACGAAGTGGGTGTCTTGCATGCCGAGGTGGTAGGCCACGGCTTGCAGGTGGCAGGCGCCGCTTTTCTCGCAGAAGGGGCAGTGGTGCTGGCCTTCGGCGAACAGCATCTGGGTGAGGCGCTGGCGGTCGTGCTGGAGGTCGGGCGCTTCAGATTCCACCACCAGTCCGGCGCGGGCGGGCATGGTGCACGAGGCCACGGTGCGGCCCTGGATGCGCACGCTGCAGACCTTGCAGCTGCCGATGGGGTCGAAGTCGGCGTGGTGGCACAGGTGCGGGATGTAGACGCCTGCAGCTTGGGCGGCCTGCATCAGGGTCTGGCCGGGTTGGAAGGGGATGGGGCGGCCATCGAGCAGGAAGGTCTCGGGCGCGGCCTGGGGCGTGGTCACGGTCGAGTCCTCGGGCATGGCGGAGGGCGTGGGTGTCTGGGGCGCGCTCATGCGGGGCTTTCCGTGCGGTGAGGGGCGGCGGTGGGCAGGTGGGCCATGTCGACGCAGGCGGCGTCCAGATCGAAGGCGTGCAGGCTGGGCACCAGGCGGCGCTCGACCTGTTCGGGGAAATGGGCGAGCACGTCGAGCAGGGGGTGGGCGGCGGTCTGGCCCAGGCCGCAGTGGCTCAGGCGTTGCATGAGGGCGCCGGTGTCGCGCAGGCGATCCAGGTCGTGTGCGCTGGCGTGGCCGCTCATCAGGCGGTCGGCGGTGTCCACCAGTTGCACGCAGCCGACGCGGCAGGGCGTGCAGAAGCCGCAGGATTCGTGGGCGAAGAAGTGCGTGTACTGGCGGGCCACATCCAGCATGTCGCGCTGGTGGTTGAAGACGGTGAAGGCGCCGCCGGTGGGCAAGTCTTCGAAGCTGATCTGGCGCTGCAGCTGGCTGGCGTCGATCAGTTTGCCGGAAGGGCCGCCGACGAGCACCGCTTGCACATCGTGCGCGCCAGCGTCTTGCAGGACTTCGGTCACGGTCACGCCCCAGGGGATTTCGTACAGGCCGGGGCGGGTGACGTCGCCCGAGACGCTGAGGATGCGGGTGCCTTTGGATTGGGCCGTGCCCTGGGCGGCAAACCAGTCGCCGCCATGCACGGCGATCTGCGCCACCTGCACGAAGGTTTCGACGTTGTTGTTGACGGTAGGCAGGCCAAGGTAGCCGCGGTCCACAGGGAAGGGCGGGCGGGTGCGGGGGATGCCGCGCTTGCCTTCCACCGATTCGATCAGGGCGGTCTCTTCGCCGCAGACGTAGGCGCCGGCGCCCAGGTGAAGGGCGATGTCGAAGGCCTGGCCGCTGCCGGCCACATTGGCGCCGAGCAGGCCTTGGGTACGGCGTTGGGCCAGCACCTCGCGCAGGTGCGGGGCGATGAATTCGTATTCGCCGCGCAGGTAGAGGAAGCCTTGGGTGGCGCCGACGGTCAGCGCCGCGATGGTCATGCCTTCGAAGACCTCATGGGCCCACTGCATCAGCAGCATGCGGTCTTTGAAGGTGCCGGGCTCGCCTTCGTCGGCATTGCAGGTGATGGCACGGGGGCCGGAGGCGTTGCGGCAGGCTTGCCATTTTTGCCAGGTGGCAAAGCCGGCACCGCCACGACCACGCAGGCCGGCGGTTTGCAGCGCGTGCAGCATGCCGTCGGCGCCGCGACTGAGCATGGCCTGCAGGCCGGTGCCGGGCGCGATGGGGTGGCTCAGCGTGAGGCTGTGGCGCCAGACGGGGTTGTGGACGGCAAAGAAGTCGGCGGGCCAGGCGTCCAGGGGGGTGTCGGACCGGATCAGGTCGGCGATTTCGTCGATGCGGCGGGGCGTGAGTTGCACCAGCGGGCGGCCGTTGACGAGGCCGGCGGGGCCCTGGTCGCACAGGCCGGTGCAGGCGGTGCGGTGCACGGACACCCGGCCATCGGGTGAGGTGACGCCTTCAGTCACGCCCAAGCGTTGGCAGAGTTGGGCGAGCAAGGCCTCGTTGCCCAACATGCGGTCGGTGACGCTGTCGCTGAGGTAAACGGTGTAGCGGCCGCGCGGCTCGAAGCTGAGGAAATGGTAGAAGCTCACCACGCTGCGGACGGCGGTGTAGCTCAGGCCCCATTGCTGCACCAGGGCGTCAATCGCCTGGGGCGGGACGTGGCCGAAGTGGGCCTGAATGGTGCGCAAGACCTGCAGCAGGTTTTGCGGGCTGGCGGGCCAGGCGTGGATCAGGTCGTCCAGGGTCACATTCATGGAGCAGGCTGAGTCAGCGTGAGGCGGTCTGGCCTGGGGCGCCTGCCAGGCTGATGGTAACCAGGGCAGAGGCGTCTTCCAGGGCGCGCAGGCCGTGAGGCTCCCTGGCATCGAGGTAGACGTGGTCGCCGGGCTGCATGGTGCGCACGCCCTGGGGCACGGTCAGTTCTATGCGGCCCTCCAGGCACAACACGGTGACTTCGCCTGAGACATCGTGTGGGGGCATGGCTTTGCCGGCCTGCAGCACCAGACGGATGACCTCCAGATCACGCCCTTTGACGAGGGCGTGGCTGGGGGTGTCCTTGAGGGCCGCGCCCAAGGGCAGGGTGGATACCAGGTCTCCAGAGGTGGCGTGCTTGATGGCCATGGCTGCGCTCCTGTGTGGGGTGGCGGGTGAACCGTGTGGCGAGGTGTCAGCAGATGCGAGGCAGAGGGTCACCCATCAACCAGTCCAGCATACGACAACCACCGAAGGCGGTGCGCATCTGCACGAAATGATGGGGGTCTTCGGTGACGGTGCCAATACAACGGGCCTGGGTGCCGAGCGGGTGAGCGTGCAGGGTGGCCAGGAGGGTGTTGACGTCGTCCGGGTGGCACAGGGCCAGCAGCTTGCCTTCGTTGGCGAGGTAGAGCGGGTCCAGTCCCATCAGCTCGCAGGCGCCTTGCACGGCGGGCTGCAGGGGGATGGCGGCTTCGTTGAGCACCATGCCCACGCCCGAGGCGGCGGCAATTTCGTTGAGGGTGGTGGCCACGCCGCCGCGGGTGGGGTCACGCAAGACGCGCAGGCGGGCACCACAGCCCAGCATGGCGTGCACCAGGCTGTTCAAGGGGGCGGTGTCGGAGACGATGGGGGACTCGAACTGCAGGCCCTCGCGCTGGCTGAGCACGGCCAGGCCGTGTTCGCCGATGGATCCTGACAGCACGACGGCGTCGCCCACCTGGATGTTGGCGCCTGACAAGCGCACGCCGGGGGCGACCCAGCCAAGGCCGGTGGTGCTGAGGTAGGCGCCGTCGCCTTTGCCGCGCTCGACCACCTTGGTGTCGCCGGTGACGATGGCCACACCGGCCTCACAAGCCGCATCGGCCATGGAGCGGGCGATGCGCACGAGGTCGGCCAGCGGCAGGCCTTCTTCGAGGATGACGCTGGCCGTGAGGTGCAGGGGCGTGGCGCCCATCATGGCCAGGTCGTTGACGGTGCCGTGCACGGCGAGCTGGCCGATGTCGCCGCCGGGAAAGAACAGCGGGGAGACCACGTGTGCGTCGGTGGCGAGGACCAGGCGGTGTCCGGCGGGCAGATCAGAGGGCATGGGCAGCACGGCACCGTCGTCGCTGCCGGGTTGCCAGGGCTGGCCGTGTGGGTCTTGAAGATGGGTCCAGGTGCGTGCGAACGCGGGATGGAACACCTCTTGAACGAGCTGGTGGCTGGCGCGGCCGCCCGCACCATGGGTCAGGTCGATGCGACCTTGCTTGAGGTCGAGGGGGCGCACGTAGCCGTGTTTGGCGAGGCTCATGAGAGGCGGGACGCTGTGGGATCAGCGGGTGTCGGGGCGCCTGCTGTGGAGGCACGGGCTGCTGTCGGCGCGCGGTGGCGGCCGTAGGCGTAGTGGGCCGCGCAGGCGCCTTCCGAGCTGACCATGCAGGCGCCCATCGGGTTGTCAGGGGCGCAGACGGTGCCGAAGAGCTTGCAGTCCACCGGCTGGCGCTGGCCGCGCAGGATGGGGCCGCACAGGCATTGGGGGTGGTCGGGCACGCTGCGGTCGTGCAGGCCAAAGCGCTGCTCGGCGTCGAAGCGGGCGTAGGCAGGTCGCAGGCGCAGGGCGCTGTCGGGGATGCGGTCCAGGCCACGCCAGGCAAAGTCGTCGCGCAGCTCGAACACCTCATGCACCAGGGCTTGGGCACGCGTGTTGCCCTGTGGGGTGACGGCGCGGGTGAATTCGTTTTCGACCTCGGCGCGGCCTTCGTTGACCTGCTGCACCAGCATCAGGATGGCCTGCATCATGTCCAGTGGCTCGAAACCGGCGATGACCACGGGCAGGTCGTAGCGCGATGCGAACACTTCGTAGGGCTGCGAGCCGATGATGGTGGAGACGTGGGCGGGACCGACCAGGCCGTCGAGCGGGACGTGCTCGGGCTGATCGAGGATGGCGTGCATGGCCGCGGGCGTGAGCACGTGGTTGCACAGCACGCTGAAGTTGTGCAGGCCTTCGCGCTGGGCGGTTTGCAGGGCCACGGCGGTAGGCGGGGTGGTGGTCTCGAAGCCGATGGCCAGGAACACGACTTCGCGGTCGGGATGGGCACGGGCCAGTGCCAGGGCGTCGTCCACCGCATAGACGATGCGCACATCGGCACCCTGGGCGCGCGCGCGGATCAGGCTGAGCTGACCGGAGGCGGGCACGCGCAGGGTGTCGCCATAGCTGGCCAGGATGACGCCGGGGCGCTGTGCGAGCTCGATGGCCATGTCGATGCGGCCGATGGGCAGGACGCAGACCGGGCAGCCGGGGCCGTGGATCATCTGTATCTGCGGGGGCAGCAGGTCGAGCACACCGTAGCGGGCGAGTGCATGGGTGTGGCCGCCGCAGAATTCCATGAAGCGGTAGGTGCGACCGGGCTGGACGGCGTCGGCCAGTTTCTGCGCCAGATGGCGGGCCAGCGTGGGGTCGCGGAACTCGCTGACGTATTTCATGCGTCGCCCTCGGGAGTGCTGTGCGCGGTGAGGGCAGTTGTTGCACTGGAGATTCCTGGGAGGCTGGGAACGCGTGGGTCGTTGTTGGCGTGATGCACGGCCAAGTCGGCAAACAGGGCCAGGGTCTGGGCGGCTTCGTCCGGGTCGAGTCGGCTGAGGGCGTAGCCCACGTGCACGATCACATGGTCCCCCACGGCGACTTCGTCCAGCAGCGCGAAGGACACGGCTTTGCGCACGCCGCCCAGGTCCACCTGGCCTGACAGACCGGTGGCGTCCAGCGAAATCACACGAGCGGGCAGGGCGAGGCACATGGTGGCGTGGATGTCAGGCAGTGGGGGTGACGGGCACGGTGAGGCGGTGGTGGGCGACCCAGGCCTGGCCCAGGCTCAAACCGCCATCGCCACAAGGATAGTGCTTGGCGCGCCAGACGCGCAGTCCGGCATCTTGCAAATGCTGGGTCAAGGCGTCGTCCAGCAGGCGGTTGGCCAGGCAGCCGCCATTGAGCACCACGGTGGCGATGTTGTGGTGTTGGCAGGCCTCGATGGTCCAGGCGGCCAGGTCCCTCGCTAGCGTGAGGTGGAAGATGGCCGCGGTGCGGCCCACCTGCGCAGCAGGATTGGTGCTGGCAGGCGAGGCGTTTGCCCGGTCGCACAGCCAGTGCATCAGCGGTCGCCAGTCCAGCACCGATGGCGGGCATGGAACCGAAGGCGTCGATGCTGAAGATGGCCACTCGGAGAGGGGCACAGGTGAGAAGGTGGGCGCGGTCGGCAGGGGCAGGCGCTGCGCAGCGCGGGCTGCCAGGCTTTCCAGTCGCATGGCTGCATCGCCTTCGTGGCCAGAGCGATCAAGCACGCGCAGCACACCGGACGCGGCATCGAACAGACGGCCTAGGCTGGTGCTGCGCGGCAGTGCCGTGGGCGAGGACGACGGCGTGTCCCCGGCGTGGGCCTGTGTCAGCCAGGTGCGCAACAGGCCCGCACCAGGCTGGTCGGCGAAACGGGCCGCAATCTCGTCGCCACGGCCCAGAGTGTGCAGCAGGGCCACGCCCAGGCGCCAGGGCTCGCGGGCGGCGCGCTCTCCGCCCGGCAGGGGCAGTGGGTGCAGGTGCCCCAGGCGCTGGCATTGGTCGCGGTGCACCCACAGCAACTCGCCACCCCAAGCCTGGCCGTCGGCACCCAGGCCGTGACCGTCCAGGGCTAAGCCGATCACGGGCTGCAGGCTGGCCGGATCGTGCGCATGCTCGGCCAGCACTGCAGCGATGTGGGCGTGGTGGTGCTGTACGGGGATCAGCGGCAAGTCCGCTTGTGCGGCCCACTCGGCGGCGAGGCGGCTGCTGTAGAAGTCCGGATGCAGATCGCAGGCGAGGGCGCTGGGGTGCACCTGCCGCCAGGCGGGCCATTGGCAGGCCAAGGCTTCAAAGGCCAGTCGGGTGCCGGCGTTGTCGAGGTTGCCCACATGGGGGGAGACAAAGACCTGTGTGTCGCCGGAGGCATGCGGCGTGCTGAGGCACAGCGTGGCTTTGAGCTCTCCACCGAGCGCCAGCACGGTGGGTGGGGGGGCATCTTGTTGTGAGGGCCATTGCAAAGGCAACGGTGCATACCCCCGCCCCCGGCGCAGCCAGCAGGCACTGCCGTCAGGTCGCACACGCAGCACCGAATCGTCGTTGCGGGCGGTGATGGCCCGGTTGTGCAGCAGCAGGGCATCGGCCATCGGGGCCAGCTCGCGCCACGCATGGTCATGGTCGATGACCAGGGGCTCGCCCGGCGCATTGCCACTGGTCATCACCAGCCAGGTGGGCTGTGCGGCGTGCAGCCAGTCGGGGCCAGTCGGTCGCCCGGCAGCCTCGTGAAACAGCAGGTGGTGCACCGGCGTGTAGGGCAGCATCACGCCCAGAGTGTGCAGATGCGGGGCCAGGCCAGGGCAGGGCGCAGTAAGGTGGGGCCGCTGGTTCAGCAGCACGATGGGCCGCTCGGGCGAGGTCAGCCAGCACGCTTCGTCCGGTGACACCTGCACCCAGTCCTGCACGGACGCGACGTTCGCCGCCATCACTGCCAAAGGCTTGGTGGGGCGCCGTTTGAGCTGACGCAGTCGCGCCACCGCCTCAGGCTGGCGCGCATCGCAACACAGGTGAAAACCGCCCACGCCCTGCAGCGCCACGATGCCACCACCGGCCAGCACGTCCCAAGTTTGCGCGATGGCATCGCCAGGCACCGCTTCGCCGTTGGAACGGAACAGCGACAGGCGCGGCCCGCAGTCCGGGCAGGCCTGGGTCTGGTCATGGAAGCGCCGGTCCCGCGGGTCGTGCACCTCGGCGTCACAAGCGGGGCACAGCGGGAAGTTGGCCAGCGAGGTGTTCGCCCGGTCAAACGGCAGGCGCCGCGTGACGGCGTAGCGCGGTCCACACTGCGGGCAGTGGACGAAGGGGTGGCGCCAGCGGCGGTTCGTGGGGTCGAACAGCTCGGCCAGGCAGGTGTCGCACACCGCCAGGTCTGCGCCGAGCAAGGCATGCACGGGAGCCGAAGCGTGCGAGCTCGGGCTGGTCAGGATGGCGAACTCGCCTTCAGGGGCGGGCGGCACACCCGGAGCGAAAGCGTCCACGTCCAGCCATTCGTCCACGCGACCCGGCGGGGGCAGTTGGGGCAGGCAGTCGACCAAACGGGCGACGTCCGCCTCGCTGCCTTCCGCCAGCAACTCCACGCCCTCTGCGGTGTTGCGCACCCAGCCTCGCACGCCCAGCGCGCGGGCCTGCTGGCAGACCCAGGGCCGACAGCCCACGCCTTGAACCTGTCCGCGCAGAATCAGGCGGCGGCGCACTGTGCGTCGATCCAGGCCATCCATGCGTCAAACCCTTCGCCGGTGGTGCTCGACAGTTGGATCACCGGGGCGTCCGGGTTCACCTGGCGGACAAAGTCCAGCGCCCGCGCCACGTCGAAGCGCACATGTGGCAACAGGTCGCACTTGTGCAGCAGGATCAGGCCAGCGGCCTGGAACATGTCCGGGTACTTCAGCGGCTTGTCTTCACCCTCGGTCACCGAGAACACCAGCACCTTGGCGCGTTCGCCCAGGTCAAAACCGGCCGGGCAGACCAGATTGCCCACGTTCTCGATCATCAGCACCCCATGCGGCAGGGTAGGCAGATCGTGCAGGGCATCGTGCACCATGCGCGCGTCCAGATGGCAGCCCTTGCCGGTGTTGATCTGCACGGCCTGCACGCCGGTGGCGCGGATGCGCTCGGCATCGAAGCTGGTCTGCTGGTCACCTTCGATCACGGCCACCGGGCGCTGCTGTGCCTTCAGGCGCGCCACGGTTTCGACCAGCAGTGTGGTCTTGCCCGAGCCAGGACTGGACACCAGGTTCAAGGCCAGGGTGTGCTGGCTGGCCAGGTGCGCACGCACGTGGTCGGCCATGTGCTGGTTGCCAGCCAGGATGTCCTGCTCCAGTTGCAGCACGCGGGTGTGCATGTCGCCATGCGTGTGGCCTGCGGCTGCATCGTGGGCGTGTGCGTGGGTGTCTGCATGCCCATGTTCGTGCCCATGCTCGTGGGTGTGAGCATGACCGTGGGCATGAGGCGCATGGGCCTGCGCCGATTCACATCCGCAAATGGTGCACATCGTTCCGTCCGAATATCACAAAGCAGTGGACGGCAGTATCGCAGCTGGCGCAGGCTCTGGGGCAACCGCCGCTTCTGGCCGCTCGGCACCGTGCCGTGTCGGCGCAACCTCATCCGCCGCGTGTGACTGGTGCGGCCTACCCAGAAACGAGAAAGCCGCCCGGTAGGGGCGGCTCCGTGTCACATCGCGAGGATCAGCCCTTCTGGGGCGTCACGGCCATGTGGGCAACCTGTTGGTCCAGGATGAGCTCGGGCTCGTCGGCCTCTTCTGCGGAAGGGTTGTTCAAGCCATGGTTGAGCTTGTCCACGTCCAGATCTCCGGTCCACTTGGCCACCACCAGGGTCGCCACACCGTTGCCCACCAGGTTGGTCAGGGCGCGGGCTTCCGACATGAAACGGTCAATGCCCAGGATCAAGGCCAAGCCTGCCACCGGCACATGACCCACCGCCGACAAGGTGGCCGCCAGCACGATGAAACCACTGCCCGTGATGCCGGCTGCGCCCTTCGAAGTCAGCAACAGCACGGCCAGCAAAGTCAGCTGCTGTGTCAGCGTCATCGGCGTGTCGGTTGCTTGCGAGATGAAGACAGCCGCCATCGTGAGGTAGATCGAGGTGCCGTCAAGGTTGAAGGAGTAACCCGTGGGAATCACCAGGCCCACCACCGACTTGCGGGCGCCCAGGTTTTCCATCTTCTCCATCATGCGCGGCAGCACCGATTCCGACGACGAGGTGCCCAACACCACGAGCAGCTCTTCCTTGATGTAGCGGATGAACTTGACGATGCTGAAGCCATGCAGGCGGGTGATCAGACCCAGCACAACGAAGATGAACAGCAGGCAGGTCATGTAGAACGCGCCCATCAACTTGCCCAGCGAGAACAGCGAATCGACGCCGTACTTGCCGATGGTGAAAGCCATCGCGCCAAAGGCACCGATCGGAGCCACCTTCATGATGATGCCGACGATGTCGAACAACACATGAGAGAACTTCTCGATGAAGTCGAACACCATGGTGCCGCGGCCACCGAACTTGTGCAGCGCAAAGCCGAACAGCACCGAGAACAGCAGCACCTGCAGGATCTCACCCTTGGCAAAGGCGTCCACCACCGACGTCGGGATCACGTGCAGCAGGAAATCCACCGTGCCCTGCATCTTGCCGGGTTCCGTGTAGGCGGCGATGCCCTTGGTGTCCAGCGTGTTCGGATCCACGTGCATGCCCGAACCCGGTTGCAGCACGTTCACCACCACCAGACCGATGACCAGGGCAATGGTCGACACCACCTCGAAGTACAGCAGGGCCAGGCCACCGGTCTTGCCCACGCGTTTCATGTCCTCCATGCCCGCGATGCCCACCACCACGGTACAGAAAATGATCGGTGCGATGATCATTTTGATCAGCTTGATGAACCCATCGCCCAGGGGCTTCATCTTGGCGCCGACTTCCGGTGCGAAGTGGCCCAGCATCACGCCGATCACAACGGCGATCAGCACTTGGACATAGAGGGATTTGTAGAGCGGCTTGCGTGCGGAGGTCTGTGACATGGCGCTGGCCTTGGGTGGGAAGGGAAGGTGCCCAGGGGATCGCACACAGTCCTTCGGCGCGTGCCATTCAACCCTGGGGGCGGAATGGCGCGAACGATACCCAGCCCCCCCGCATGCGCCAACTGTGGCGTTCAACAGGCGGGTATACCCTTAACGGGGTTGAAGGCACTGATTTGTCACATCGCGCAATAAAGGTGCCCCCACGCGCCGTGCGAAATCGGCTTGCACCGGCTGCACCGCCCGCCGCAAGGCGACCCGTTGGGTCGCACTCAGGCTCACCACCCGCACGCCGGCCGTCTCCTTCAGTGTGGCCAGCGCCTGCGCATTGAGTGCGGCCGCCTGCGCATTGCCCTCGGCCAGGGCTTGTTGCAGGGCGCGTTGCAGCAAAGCGCGGTCAGCGGGCTCCAGCCGTGCCCAAAAGCGCGGGTTGGTCACCACCGCATAGCCCAGATAGCCATGGTCGGTCAGCGTGATCACGCGCTGCACCGGAGCCAGTCCCTGCGTCAGGAAATTCGACAAGGGATTCTCGGCACCGTCGACCACCCCCTCGGCCAAGGCTCGCCGTGTCTCGCCAAACGGTAGCACCACCGGATGCGCGCCCAGTGCCTTCATCTGTGCGGCCAGCACCCGTGACGACTGGATGCGCAGCCGCAAGCCCCGGAAATCGGCCACCTCCCGCAGCGGGCGCTGGGCACTCATCTGCTTGAAACCATTGTCCAGAAACCCCAGCCCCACCATCTGCTGGCGTGCCAGGCTGTCGAGCAAGCGCTGACCAATCGGCCCCTGAGTCACGCAACGCACCTGCGACAGCGTGTCAAACAGAAAGGGCAGGTCAAACACATCGAACTCAGGCACCCCGGCTGCGCCAAATTTGGACAGCGACGGCGCCAGAATTTCCACCGCTCCCAATTGCAACGCTTCCATCTCGTCATCGTCACCGTATAGCTGCGAGTCCGGATAGACCTCAACACGGATGCGACCACCTGAGGCCTGTGCCACCAGCTCCTGGAAGCGGGTGGCCATGCGTCCCTTGGGGGTCTCTGGCGCGACCACGTGCGACAACCTCACCACCTTCTCGGGCGTCGTCGCGGCCCGGGCCTGCTCGGCGGACAGTCCGAGCACCATCCCGGCACACAGCCACAAGCCGCTCACCCACTGGCGCAGTGCACGTGCCTCGGTCGCACGCTCGCCGGCTCTCCGGCGGCCAAGCCGAGCAAGAGTCCTCAAAGGGAAGGGGAGCGCACGCATGTCGGCTATCCTAACCAAAACCCCCTGCCTCACCCATGCCTGCGCCCGCTGTCGATTTCACCCTGTTGGAGCTGGAGCCTGCTTCGTCTTCGGCGTGGAATCGTCGCGCCATGATCTGGCTGGGAGGCATGCTGTTGCTGGTGGCGGTCTCCATCGCCGGTCTGGCGCTGTTTCTGCGCTCGGTCGAGGCCGAAGACGCCAACCGACGCCGGGTGGCCGATGCCCAATGGCTCGATCAGACCTTGCGCTTTCACTTTCGGCGTCTGGAGGGGGACCTCATGGCCCGGGCGCGCCAGTCACAGCAGGGCAGCGAAGCCGCCAACTCGCAGGCCGACCCCGCCGTGCTGAAGGCCGGCCAACTCTGGCGCACCGCCGGGGTGATCCTGTTCCATGCCTGGATGCCCGCCGCACGCCAAGCCGATGTGGCCCACTGGCCCGCCGAGATGCGGGACGCGGCGCGCGACCCGGAGGCCGCCCAGGCCTTGCGTGCCATGCTGGCAACCACCGATGCGCTCCAGCGACCGGCCTACGCAGGCCCCTTGCCGCAGAACGGCGCACGAGGGCGCCACACCCTCTGGGTGGCCGTGCCGCAGTTTGACCAGGGCCGCTTCGTGGGGGACCATGTCGCTGCGGTCCAGTTCGAACAGGCCTTGGCCAGCATCATCCCGCCCTGGTTCGCGCAGGATCACGACATTCAGCTTCACCCCGAGTGGGGCGCCAATACCTCGAGCCCCCGCAGCGATGACGGGGCCACGAGCGTTCCCATTCACCTGCCGGGCATCCAGCTCAGCCTGGATGTGCGTGCTCTCGTGCCGCAGGTCGCGCTTGCCCCTCGCCTGTTCTTTGGCGTGGCCTTGCTCTGCCTGCTCGCCATGGTGGCCGCCCTCTATGCGCTTTGGCGGGACACCGCCCGTCGCCAGCGCGCGGAAGCGCAACTCCAAACACAGCGCGTGCTGCGCCAGGCGATGGAGCAAGCCGTCATGCTCGGCTTGCGTGCCTGGGACACACAAGGCCGCCTGCTCTATGTCAACCAGGCATTTTGTCGCCTGGTCGGCTGGCAAGCTGAGGACTTGCTCCACACCACCGGTCTCATGCCCTACTGGCCGGGCGAGCCGGGGGGCGAAGTGGCTCAGTTGAAGGCTCATCTGGCCGACGCCACCGCCCAGCAGATCGGTGTCGAAATGCAATGGCGCCACCGCGATGGCCATCTGCTCGACGTGATCGTGCACGCGGCCCCCCTCAGCCTGCCTGACGGCACCGTGGTGGGGTGGATGGATTCGGCCCTCGACCTCACCGAGCGCAAACGCATCGAGCGGCGAGCTGCCCGTCAGCAGGAGATGCTGGAAGCCTCCGGGCGCCTCATTGCGGTGGGCGAGGTCGCTTCCACCCTGGCCCACGAACTCAACCAGCCACTTGGGGCGCTCAGCAGCTTCGCCAACGGCTTGCTCAACCGCGTCCAACAGCAAAGCATCACCTTGGACGAAGTGCGCCCTGTGGTCGAACGCATGGCCCGAATCGCCGACAAGGCGGGTCGGGTCATCCAGCGGGTCAACGCGTTTGCCCGCCGCCAGGACATGAACCGCCAGCCATTGGCCCTGGTCCCCTTTGTGGGCCGGGTGGTCGGGCAGCTGCCCGTGCCAGAGGGGCTGCGCCTGCAATGGCACGTCACCGACGAGGACGACGCGCTGAGCGTGCCGGCCGACGCGCTGCTGCTTGAACATGCCCTGCACAACGTCGTGCTCAACGCCACCGAATGGGCCCGAAAGACCACAGAGGAGAGCCCTCGGGTCGAGGTGCGCCTGCGACACGCCGAGGGCATGGTCGGCATCCAGGTGGCCGACAACGGCCCCGGTGTGCCCGAAGAGCAGGTTCATACCATCTTCGATGCCTTTGCCTCTGGCAAGGATGGCGGCATGGGCATGGGCCTGTCCATCTGTCGCTCCATCATCGAAGCCCATCGCGGTCGCATCGATGTGGCGCGCAGCGATGAGCTGCACGGGGCACAATTCACCCTGTGGCTGCCTCTGAACCCCTGACCCCTCTCGTGCACATCGTCGACGACGACGCGGATTTCCGCGACGGCTTGGCGTGGCTGCTCGATTCCCGGGGCCTGCGTACCCGTTGCTGGTCGGGTGGCGAGCAGTTTCTGGCTGACTTGCGCCCAGGCAGCGACACATGGGCGTGCGGGGTCATGTTGCTCGACATCCGGATGGAGCCTCTCTCCGGGTTGGCCACGTTCGAGCAGCTCAAAGCCCAAGGATGGCCCTGGCCCATCCTCTTCCTGACCGGGCACGGCGACCTCAGCATGGCGGT
The DNA here is from genome assembly GCF_037482285.1 of Aquabacterium sp. G14. Classification (NCBI taxonomy): domain Bacteria; kingdom Pseudomonadati; phylum Pseudomonadota; class Betaproteobacteria; order Burkholderiales; family Sphaerotilaceae; genus Aquabacterium; species Aquabacterium sp. G14. The sequence continues at coordinate 177,506 of NZ_JBBEYB010000008.1, read as the reverse complement.
GGCCGCGGTCAAGAATGGCGCCTGGGACTTCCTGGAAAAGCCCTTTCAGGACAATCAGCTGGTCGACAAGGTCGAGGCGGCTTGCCGCGAAGCCTTGGTGCTACAGACCGAGTCGCAGCAGCGCTTGCGTTTCCAGCAGGCCTTGGCGGCCCTCAGCCAGCGTGAGCGCGAGGTGCTCAACGAGTTGCTGCAAGGGCACTACAACAAGAACATCGCCGACCACCTGGGCATCACCCCCAGGACGGTGGAATTCCACCGAGCCAACATCTTCGAGAAACTGCAAGTGCAGTCTGCCGTCGAGTTGGCCCATCTGATGGGCCGCTATGCGCCCGGCAGTGCCTGAAGCGTGATCAGGCCTGGCCGCTCTGACGGCGTTGCAACTCCCTGAACAAGGCGGACTGATCCAAGTCTGCAAACCCATGTTCGGCCGCCTGGGCGTACAGATCGGTCAGGTGCTGGGTGATGGGGGCATCGAAACCCAGGCCTGCCGAGGTGTGCAGCGCATTGCGAAGGTCCTTGAGCTGGATCGCCAACGACCCGCGCTTGGCAAAGTCACCCTCGACCATGCGCTGGCCGTGCACCTCCAGGATGCGACTTTCGGCAAACCCGCCCCGTAGGGCCTCGCGCACCTTGGCCGGGTTGGCACCGCCTTTCTCCGCCAGCAACAGCGCTTCGGCCACGGCGCCAATCGTGATGCCGACAATCATCTGGTTGGCCAGCTTGGTCAACTGGCCCGAGCCCGCCGGCCCCACATGCACCGGACGCCCCAGCACCGACAGCACCTCGCGTGCGCGCTCGAAATCAGCAGCCTCACCGCCGGCCATGATCGCCAGCGTGCCAGCTTCGGCGCCCAGCGTGCCCCCCGACACCGGTGCATCCAGTGCCGACACGCCCAAGGCGGCCAGGCGCCGCGCATGGTCTTGGGCCTGCTCAGGCAGGATCGAGCTCATGTCCACCACCAGGGTGCCGGGGCGCAGCCCTGGCGCCGCGCTGGCCAACTCCGTGCTGAACAGCACCTCGCCCACCACCCCGCCATGTTCCAGCATGGTGATGACGAGGTCCGCCTGTGTCACGGCTGCCGCCGGCGTGTCGGCAACGGTGGCGCCGGCCTCGACCAGTGCCTCGGCCTTGGCCCGCGTGCGGTTCCATACCGTCAAAGGGTAGCCGGCTGCCAACAGACGGCGAGACATCGGGGCGCCCATCAGGCCGCAACCGAGCAAAGCAATTCTGATCATCGTGGTCAAACTTGTTCAACGGAGGTGGCGGCCATTGTCCGATACAGGGACAATCCCACCTCCTTTAGAGGGGGCGTCGCGTTGCCGTGACGGTTTTGCCGCGCGGCGATGTGAATTAGGGCACATTTGTCGTGTAAAAAGTCCCCTATCCCTTGTTTGAAGGACAGCCACGGCCCGTCATTTGAAGGACGATCTGTGCGCTTCCTTGTGCCACCTCCCTTCATCCCACAGGTTTCCATGTCCGACTCACCTGCCTCCGTCGTCCTGAACAGCGGTGCCGTGCACCAGGCGGTTCTGAGCGCACTGGATCAACTCGGGCTGGCCGTGCTGGTCAAAGACCTGAATTCGGGGCGCTATGTGTATGCGAGCGAGGCTGCCTCGCGTCTGCTGCACGCCGGAGACGACCAGCTCGAAGGCGCACAGGACGCCGACATCTTCGACGCCACACAGGCTGTGGCCTTGCGCGCGGCCGACGTGCAGGCCACCTCCATGCCCAATGGCCTGCGCTCCGAGCACCGCATGGAGCTGCGCGGGACGCGTCGCGATTTCCGGGTCTGGCGCCAGCAGGTGGCGCTGGACGGGCGCAGCGATCCCCATTTGCTGTCTGTCTGGCAGGACATCACCGATGTGCACCAGCGTGAGGCTCAGATTGCCCAGGCGCTGGCGCAACTGGAGCAGCAGCAAAAGGCCAACGATGCCTTGCGCCGCGACATGGAAGACAATCAGGTGCGTGACGCGGCCTCGGGTCTCTACCACAGGGTCCATTTCGATGAGCAGTTGCGGCGCGAAGCCGATCTGTCCAGCCGCGAGCAGCGTGAATTCGCGCTGGTGGCGATGGCGATCGACAACATGGACGAGATCCGGCGTCTGCATGGCGTAGAAGCCTGCGAGCGCGTGGTCGAATCGCTGGGGCGTCTGCTGCGTGCCAACACCCGTGCGATGGATTCGCCGTGCCGCCTGGGCGGCGACCGTTTTGTCGTCTTGCTGTCGGGCATTGGTCTGGCCACAGCGCATGCCCGCATGGAGCAGTTGCGCCGTCAGTGTGCCGAGCACATCGTGCCCTTCAACGGTCAGCAGATCCCGTTCACTGTGTCGATGGGCGTGTCGAGCTTCCCGCACACGGCCGGCATCGTTGACGAGCTGCTGCGCAGTGCCGATCGTGCCTTGTCCAGCGCCCGTGACAAGGGTGGCAACCGCATCGCGCTGGCGAGCATCCAGTTCGTCCCGGCGGCCTGAACGCCTAGGCGCTCGCAGGGGCGCCGTCCGACCCATGAAAAAAACGGCCAGATCCTGTTGCAGGGTCTGGCCGTTGTCGCATGAGGTGTTCGCCGCGCACTGGTTGCCGCATTCCTGAACCCAGGTGGGATTCAGGTGGGCGAGGTCAGCAGCACTTCGGGTTCATCTGACGCGAGACGATCACGCCCGCGCAGCAATGTTCCAAGCCCTGGCTCCAAGAGCATCGGTTCAAGGAAATCAAAGCAACCACGAACGCGACGAACGATTTCATTCTACGGCGAATCGCTCGGGGCGTCCGTGCAAATCGCACACACGCCACACTGGCACCACAGGGGTGGGGGCGGCCGCCGTCGGGTTGCGCGGTCAGAGCAGGTGGCCGTCGCTGTCGAGGGCCTGGTCCAGACGCTGGATGAGCTGATCCAGGTACTCCGGTGCGGGCAGGGCGTCGGATGGTGTGTCCGCTGCGGCCTGGGTCACCGTCGGGGCCGGTGGCTGTCGATCGGTCAGGATGTAGGCCAAATTCAGCGCAGCCAACACCGCGATGCGCTCACGGGCCTTGAGCTTGCCGGTGTCGCGGATGGCGCACATCTCTCGGTCCACCTGGGCCACGGCTTCACGCAAGCGCTCTTCGCCACCGTCGGGGCAGCCCAGCAGGTAGCTCTGCCCCATGATGGAGACTTCAATCTGTTTCATGGTGATCAAGCCTTGGGCAGGTCATCATCGGGGTCGGCCAGCACCGCGCCGGCCACCTGGGGCAGCTTGTCGATCAGCGCGTCGATGCGCGAGCGGGCTGCCGACAGGCGTGCTCGCAGCGAGTCACGCTCCTGCGTGGTCACCGTCAATTGCTGCTGGAGCAAGGCATTGGTGCGTCGCAATTCTTCGTGGCGCAGCAGCAGGCGCTCGATGCGGTCCGTGAGTTCGTCGATTCTGGACATTGAGGGGCGTCAACCTGAGGTGGGGTGCGAGCGGCCAGGACAAGGCAAACATTGTAGGCGTCTTACAATGGCGCCTGTTGGTGCTCGCGCCGGGGTTCACTCGGCGCAGTTAAACGGGAAGCAGAAGGGGTGTTCGTGTCCATGGCACCACCCCGAACTGCGCTGCCCCCGCAACGGTCGGCGATCGAGTCGCCGGGTTCATCCCGGCTCCTCCGCTTGTGCTCTCTGCCACTGGGTCTGAAACAGACCTGGGAAGGTCTCACAGGTTGCAATCGCCTAGCCCGGATACCGGCCAGCAAGGGACAGGTCCACCTGAGGTGGACCTTGTCGTTTCGCCCATCGCTTGCGGGGACGCAGGCCGGGCACTTGTATCTTGATTTCCATCATGTTTTGTGTGAACTCGGTGCGTGTGGCACCTGGGGTGCGTTCGGCCTTGGCCGTGGCGTGTGGCGTGGTTTTGTCTCTGTTGCCGTCCATGGTGTGGGCGCAGGACGTGGTAAGCGACGTGGTGGTGACCGCCAACCGTGAACCCCAACCACTCCACAAGGTGATGGCCGATGTGTCGGTCATCACGCGGGACGACATTGAGCGTCACGCAGGGGCGGGGGTGGCCGATGTGCTCAAGACCCTCCCGGGTTTTCAGATCGTGCGTAACGGAGATGTCTACGGCACGTCCAGCGTCTACTTGCGCGGCGCGGAGTCCCGGCACTTGCTGGTGTTGGTCGACGGGGTTCGCCTGGACACCCAGTCGGGTTCGGGTGGTGCGACGTGGGAGTCGCTGCCTTTGTCGGAGATCGAACGCATTGAGGTGGTGCGTGGGCCTGCCAGTGCCATCTACGGCTCGGACGCCATTGCCGGCGTGGTCCAGATCTTCACCCGCAAGGGGCAGGGGGCGATGCGGATGACGTTGGGCCTGGGAGTCGGCAATCGAGGGCTGACACAGGGCGATGTGAGTCTGTCAGGGAGCGCCGGTTCGTGGTCGTACAGCCTCGGCGGGACGCTGTCGCGGGCTTCGGGCTTCACCGCACGCAACAACACCAAGGCCGGCACCCGCGCGTCGGACGATGACGACTACCGTGCGAGCAGCGCTCACGCGCGTCTCGGGTATCAGTTGTCGGCGCGCCAGAGCTTCCATGTGAACCTGCTGTCGCAACACAGCAATGCGGGTTACGACGCGTCGGTGAGCAGCAAGTTTGATGACCGCAGCATCCATGATCTGGACACCGTGTCGGCCGCCTGGGTGGCGCAATGGCTGGATGCCTGGCGCAGCACGGTGACGGTGGGGCAGTCCACCAGTCGCTATGAGACAAGGCCTTCCGTCTATATCACACGCACCGAGGTGCGCAACGGTTCGTGGTCCAACCAGTTCAGCTGGGGGGAGCATACCGTGCGGGCCACGCTGGAGGGCCGTGAAGATCGCTTGAAGAACACCTCTGTGCCGGCCGACCGGGATGTGCAGCGGGCGGGTGCATTGGGGCTGGGTTACGACTGGCAGGGGCAGGATCTGAGCGTTCAGACGTCGATCCGTGAAGACCATCACAGCGCATTTGGCCAGCATGTGACCGGCTCCGTCGGGGCCGCCTATGACCTGAGCGCGCAGTGGCGTGTGCGGGGTTCGTGGGGCACCTCGTTCCGTGCGCCCACGCTCTACCAGCGCTTCAGCGACTATGGCCAACCCAATCTGCGTCCGGAGCAGGGCCGCACCAGTGAGTTGGGCTTGCAGTACCACGCGGGTAGCGCGCAATGGGGTGTGACGGTGTTCAACAGCCGCGTGAATGACCTCATCAACTACAGCGATGCCGGCGTGTGTGTCAGCACATACGGCTGCTATCGCAATGTGGGCCGCGCGACCCTGCGAGGGGTCGAGTTGAGCGGGGCCGTTACTTTGGCCTCGGTGCGCTGGACGGGGTCGTTCAATCTGGACGACCCTCGTAACGCGGAGACGGACAAGCTGCTGGCGCGCCGCTCGCGGCAGCACGGCAGCGTTCGCGCCGAGACCAGCTGGGCTCAGTGGATGTGGGGCGCGCAGATGCAGTGGGCCGGAGCGCGCTTTGACGACGCCAGCAACAAGAATCGCTTGGGTGCCTATGTCTTGTGGGGTGTCGACGCGCAGAAGGAGCTGACCCAGAACTGGAAGCTGATCTTGCGTGTGGACAATCTGACGGACAAGCGTTACGAGACCGCCCGCACCTACAGCTCGCCGGGGCGCACGGTCTTTGCGGGTCTGCGCTGGACGCCGGATCTGTGAGCCTGAGCACCGCAAGGAAACCAGCATGAGTCATCACCTGATCGTGGGCGGGCAGCGCAGCGGCAAGTCGCGTCATGCCGAGCGGCTGGCGCTGCAATGGCTGACCGCCTCGCCCGAGCATCGCGTGACGGTGGTGGCCACGGCCGTGGCCTGGGACGACGAGATGCGCGCGCGCATCGCCCGTCACCAGGCCGAACGGCCGGCCGGCATGACCACGGTGGAAGAGCCGCTGGCGCTCAGCCGTGTGCTGCGTGAGCAGGCCGCGCCGGGGCGACTCCTGCTGGTCGATTGCCTGACCCTGTGGCTGACCAACTGGTTGATGCCCGCAGAGGGGCAAGCGGATCAGGCTGCCTGGCGGGCTGAACGCGAGGCCTTGCTGACCACCTTGGTGGCGCTGCCGTCTCCGGTGGTGTTCGTTTCCAACGAGGTGGGCTGGGGGATCATCCCCTTGTCGCGCGAGGTGCGTGCCTTTGTCGATGAGCTGGGTTGGCTCAATCAGGCCGTCGCGCAGCGTTGCACCGATTTGACCTTGATGGTGGCCGGGCAGCCCTGGACCAGGCCCGTCATCGCTTCGCAAGGATGAGCACCACATGAATCCGATCTTGGCTGGGCTGAAACGGCGCCTGCTGGCGGCCGTCCTGGCGCTGGGTGCGGTGTGCAGCCATGCCGCCCCCGTGACGGTGACGGATGACCGCGGCGTGACGGTGAACTTGCCGGCGCCGCCGCAGCGCATCGTTTCCTTGCTGCCATCCTTGACCGAGACGGTGTGCGAGTTGGGTTCGTGCGCCCGCGTGGTGGCCACGGACCGCTATTCCAACCATCCGGCATCGGTGCGGGCGCTGCCCAAGACAGGCGGGCTGGACGATGCCAACATCGAAATGATCGTGGCGCTGAGGCCCGATGTGGTCTTGCTGGCGGTCTCATCGCGTGTGACGGACCGGCTGGAAGCGCTGGGCCTGAGGGTGGTGGCGCTGGAGCCCAAGACCTACGAAGACGTGCACCGCGTGGCCGCCAAGGTGGCGCAGCTGCTGGGGGCGGGGGCTGCCGGTGAGCGCCTGTGGCAGCGCATGGAGGCGCAGGTGAACAACGCGGCCCGTCAGGTGCCGGCGCAGGCGCGCGGCCTGCGCGTGTACTACGAGGTGGACAGCGCACCCTACGCGGCAGGCGAGTCTTCCTTCATCGGTCACACCTTGGCCCGCCTGGGGCTGGTCAACATCGTGCCGGCCAAGTTGGGGCCGTTTCCCAAGCTGAATCCGGAGTACATCGTGCGTGCCGATCCGCAGGTGATCATGGTGTCGGCGCGTCATGGCGGTACCTTGCCGGGGCGGCCGGGCTGGTCCGGCATCCGTGCGGTCAAAGACAAGCGCATCTGCGCGTTCTCGGCCGAGGAGGGCAATGTGTTGTCTCGACCCGGTCCGCGCATGGGTGAGGCCGCTCAGATCATGGCGCGTTGCCTGAAGGGTGTCGTACCGTCAGGGGGCGCACGATGAGGTGGTTGGCCTGGGCCGGCGGGCTGGTGGTGCTGTCCTTGCTGTTGTGCGGTGTCGGGCTGTCCGTGGGCAGCACAGGCTGGTCTCCGCCGTGGCAGGCCCACGATGACCCGCTGGCCTGGCAGATTGCCTGGGATATCCGTGCGCCGCGTTGCGTGGGCGCTTGGTTGGCAGGGGCGTTGCTGGCCCTCAGTGGGGCCATTGCCCAGGGGCTGTTTCGCAACCCGTTGGCCGATCCTTATTTGTTGGGCAGTTCGTCGGGGGCAGCCTTGGGCGTGGCCTTGTTCCTGGGCCTGGTTGGCGTCAGTCCGGTAGCGACGGGCATCCTGGTGCGCATGGGGCTGACCGGCGCCGCCTTCGTGGGGGCTGTGCTGGCGGTGTTGCTGACCCTGGTCTTGTCCAAAGGCGTGCAGCACACGCTGCGTCTGTTGCTGGCTGGTGTCGTGGTGGGTGTGGTGCTGGGCGCCTTGACGGCGCTGATCATGCTGCTGGAGCCGGACATCATGCGTGCCATGCAGGCCTTCATGCTGGGTACGACGGGTTTTCTGGGCTGGGACAGCGTCATGATCCTGTGGCCCATGTTGCTGGTGTCGCTGCTGGTGGCCTGGGGCTGCAGCCGGGCGCTGGACGCGCTCAGCCTGGGGGATACCGCCGCCATCAGTTTGGGTGTGCGACTGGGTCTGGTGCGGGTGCTGCTGGTGGGGGCGCTGGCGCTGTCGACCGGCACTGCCGTGGCCCAGACCGGTTTGATTTCGTTCGTGGGCCTGGTGGCGCCGCATCTTGTGCGCAGCCGGGTGCAATCCACGCAGGGTCCACGCCTGGTTCTGTCGGCGCTGGCCGGTGGCATCTTGCTGCTGGCGGCTGACATCCTGGCGCGCTGGGTGTGGGCGCCGCTGGAGCTGCCCGTAGGCTTGCTGACAGCGGTTCTGGGCGGCGGCTACCTGCTGTGGCGCATGCACCGCATGGGGGGCACGTCATGACGACCGCATCTGCCGCTGTGTTGAACGTGGCCTTGAGCGCGCGCATCCAGTCGGTGCGCTTGCAGGGCCATGCCATCCTGCATGACATCCGCCTTGACGTGCCGGTGGGCCGCTGGGTGGCCATGGTCGGCCCCAACGGCGCGGGCAAGTCCACCTTGCTGCGTACCTTGGCCGGCCTGCAGCCATGTCAGGGCGAGGTGCAGTTGTTGTCGCGTCCACTCGCGCAGTGGGCGGCCAAGGCCAAAGCCCAGCGGCTGGCTTGGCTGGGGCAGGCTGAAAGTGGTGCCGATGACCTGCTGGCCATCGACGTCGTGATGTTGGGACGCCTGCCGCATCAGGCCTGGCTGGCGCCGCCCTCGGCGCAGGACGAGGCCGCCGTGCAGGCCGCGATGCGGCAAACCCAATGCTGGGACTGGCGCGATCGCCCGATGGGGCAGCTGTCGGGGGGCGAGCGCCAGCGTGTCCTGCTGGCGCGGGTGCTGGCCGTGCAGGCTCCCATCGTGCTGATGGACGAGCCCCTGGCCCACCTCGACCCGCCGCATCAGGCCGACTGGCTCGACATCGTGCGCGAGCTGCGCGATGCAGGCGTGACCGTGGTGAGCGTGCTGCACGAACTGAACATGGCCTTGCAGGCCGACGAGCTCATCGTGATGCGGCAGGGGCGCGTGGTGCACCATGGCGACACGCACGCAGCGGCGGCGCACCAGGCCTTGCGGCAGGTGTTCGACGACCGCATCGACCTGCACGCCGTGGGCGGACATTGGGTGGCGCTGCCGCGATCGGCGCAGCGCCCGGATTCTGATTGCTCTGACAAGGTGACAACGTGACCTCCTCCCAGATTTCCTGCCCGGCGCTGCTGGTCAGCGCACCGGCTTCCGGGCAAGGCAAGACCACGGCCACCGCGGCGCTGGCGCGCTGGCATCGGCAGCAGGGGCGCCGCGTGCGTGTATTCAAGACGGGCCCGGATTTTCTGGACCCCATGATCCTCGAGCGGGCCAGCGGTTACCCGGTCTACCAGCTCGACCTGTGGATGGGCGGAGAGGCGCATTGCCGTGAACTGCTGTGGCAGGCCGCCCAGGAGGCCGACCTGATCCTCGTCGAAGGGGTGATGGGCCTGTATGACGGCATGAGCTCCAGCGCCGATCTGGCCATGCGCCTGGGGCTGCCGGTGATGGCGGTCATCGACGGGTCCTCCATGGCGCAGACCTTTGGCGCCATCGCCTACGGCTTGGCGCATTACCGGCCCGGGCTGCAGTTTGCGGGCGTGCTGGCCAACCGCATTGGCAGCGAGACCCACGCTCAGATGCTGCGCGAGAGCTTGACGGAGGGGCTGCGCTGGTTCGGTGGCTTGCCGCGAGACGAGGCCATGGGCATGCCCTCGCGACATCTGGGCCTGGTGCAGGCCGACGAGGTGGCGGACATCGACGCGCGGCTGGACCGGGCTGCCGAGGCCTTGGGGCGCCTGAACCCGGAGATGCCGGAGCCCGTGGTGTTCACCCGGCCCGCTTTGCCCGAGTCGCAGACCGTGCGCGCCCGCAGCCTGGAAGGGGTGACGGTGGCCGTGAGTCGCGACGAGGCCTTTGCCTTTTTGTACCGCGCCAATGTCGACACGCTGCAGGCGCTGGGCGCGACCGTGGTTTATTTCTCGCCCTTGCACGACCCGGCTTTGCCCGCCGCCGATGCGCTGTACCTGACCGGCGGCTATCCCGAACTGCATTTGGCCGCGTTGTCTGGCAACAGCGCCATGCGCGAGGCGATGGCCGCGCACCAGGCTCAGGGCAAGCCCATCGTGGCCGAGTGCGGCGGGATGCTGGCCCTGCTCGATGGTCTGACCGACCACAGCGGCCAGCGCGCGCCGATGTGGGGGCTGGTGCCGGGCGAGGCGAGCATGCAAAAGCGTCTGGTCAATCTGGGCATGCATGGCGTGACCTTGCCCGAGGGGGCAGTGCGGGGGCACACCTTCCATCACGCCCGCATGCAGTCGGATCTGGTGCCGCTGGTGCAGACCGAGCCGCAGCGCCTCAATGGTGCGCCGGAAGCGGTCTACCGCATCGGGCGCCTGCACGCCTCTTTCCTGCATTTGTACTTTCCTTCCAACCCCGCTGCGGTGGCAGCCTTGTTTTCGCCGGACGTGAACCATGTGGATTGAATCGGGTTTCTCGCAGGTCGCGCAGTCGCTGCTGTGGCCGGTCTTGGTGCTGGTGGGGCTGAGTTTTGCCTATGCCGTGTGGCTGGCCGGTCGCACAGGCATGGAGGCGTGGCAACGCTGGCGTCAGCCGGCCTATGCAAGCTTGCCCCGCGATGCCAGCTTGAGCATGGATGAGCTGGAGCTGGCCGTGGTGCGTCAGCTGGAGCCGATCCGCCTGCTCAGCCGGCTCAGCCCGATGCTGGGCTTGATCGCCACCATGATCCCCTTGGGCCCCGCGCTGCAAAGCGTGGCAGCAGGGCAGGGTCAGCAGGCCTTGTCGGTGTTCAGTGGGGCCTTTGCCGGGGTGGTGCTGGCGCTGGCGGCGGCCAGCCTGGGCCTGGCCATCTATTCGGTGCGCCGGCGTTGGCTGCTGGCCGAGTTGCTGGCCGTGCGCAAGGCCCGGGGTGAGGGCGCATGAGCTTGAAGCACATCCACCTGCTGGCTGAGGACGATGACGATCCGATGCTCTCGGCGGTCAACCTCGTCGACGTCTTCCTGGTGCTGGTGGTGGCCTTGCTTACCGCGGTGGCCGCCCAGTCGAGCAGCGTCACGGCCGAAGACCGGGTCACCATCATCAAGAATGCCGGCTCGCCCGACATGGAAGTGATCGTGCGCGAGAACGGTCAGGAGGTGAAGTTCAAGGGCGTTGGCCAGGCCGGGGCCGGGCAGGGCGAGCGCGCGGGCGTGGCCTACAAGCTCAAGGACGGTCAGATCGTGTATGTGCCGGAGCCTGCGGGCAGCCGGTCCTCGGGCGCGGCGGTGGGAGCCCCTTGATGCGTTGGGCCTGGGCGTGTCTGCTGATTTGGCTGGGGAGTGTGTCTGCCGTGTGGGCGCAGGTGCCGCAGCCGGCAACCGTGTTGTGGCTGACGGGCGAGATCACGCCGGCTCCGCGCACGGCGCTGATCCAGCAGCAGGCGCAGGCTCTGGGGCTGTCGGTGCAGCACCTGGACTTCCCCTTGCGCGGGCCGGCCGAGCTGCCCGATGCCGAGCGTACCGCGTTGACGGCGGCCTTGCAGCGCGCGGCCATGGTGTGTGTGGACGCGCCGCACGCATCGGTGCTGACGCGCCTGTCGCGCTTGTTGCGCGGACCCTTGCAGGGCGTGCACGTGCCGGTAGTGTGGGTGTCGCCGTCAGAAGGCGAGGAGACCGTGAGCGCTGCCGCGCCTTTGCCCTCTCGTCTGGCCGCGTATCTGCGGGCCGGTGGTGCACAAAACACCCGCTCGGCCATGATGCTGGCGGCGGCTCACTTGCGAGGTGAGCCTGAGCCAGACGTGTCCGCGCTCCAGGTGTGGCCGGCGAGCGGCCTGTATCACCCGGATGCGCCCACCTGGATGGCCAACGCGGCCGACATGTCACGCTGGATGGCCACGCAACCGGGCCTGCGCGATCGGCCGACGGTGGCCATCCTGGTGCACCGTTATCACTTCGTCAATGGCAGCACGCCTTGGCTGGATCAATGGGTGCGCCTGTTCGAGCGGCAGGGCCTGGCGGCGTATGCGGTGTTCGGCCAGCAGGTGGACGTCGCCGGTTTGCGCACGCTGCTGGGTGTGCCGGGGCAGCCCGATCAGGCGATGCCGCGTGTGCTGGTGTCGCACCAATTGCTCAGTCAGGGTGCCGCCCTGCAGGGGCTGTTGGCGCAATGGGGAACCCCCTTGCTGTTGACCCAGCCGTATCGCTCAGGCGATGCGGCGGCGTGGCAAGCCGACAGTCAGGGCCTCTCGCCCACCGATGTGCCTTTCTACCTGGCGCAGCCCGAGGGGGCGGGGGGCATCGATCCCATAATGGTGAGTGCGCACGCGGAGCAGGGCCGTCGCGTTGACCTGATCCCTCGGCAAGCAGAGGCGGTGGTTGCCAAGGCACGACGCCTGATCGCCCTGCAGACCCGCCCGGCGGCGGACAAGCATCTGGTCGCGATGGTGTACAACTACCCGCCCGGTGGCAGCAACTTCGGGGCGTCCTTTCTGAATGTGCCGCGCAGCCTGGAAGTCGTGTCCGGCGGTCTGGCGCAGGCCGGCTATGACACCCGGGCCGTGCCGGAGCCAGAATGGATCGACGGTTTACGGCCTTTGCTGGCCGCGTACTACCCGCAAGCCGATCTGGGCGAGCTGCTGGCCAAGGGGCAGGCCGCTGCCTTGCCGGTGTCTCAGTACCTGGCCTGGTGGCGTCAATTGCCGGCGCAGGTGCGACAACGTGTCGAAGCGCAGTGGGGGCCACCCGAGCGCAGCCGCTATGTGCGCCTCTGGCACGGTGAGCCGGTGTTCGTGATCCCGCGGCTGCAGGTGGGCAAGCTCAGTGTTTTGCCCCAGCCGCCGCGTGAGGAGACCCTGCACATGGGGCAGAACCCCTTCATGCACCGCAGCAAGACGCCCCTGTCTCACCACTATCTGGCGGTGTACCTGTGGGCCCGTCAGGCCGATGCCTTGATCCATTTCGGGACGCACGGCACGCAGGAGTGGGCACCGGGCAAGGCACGTGGCCTGGACGTGTGGGACGATGCCCTGCTGCCTTTGGGCGACGTGCCCGTCATGTATCCCTACATCGTGGACAACCTCGGCGAAGCGCTGACGGCCAAGCGCCGGGGGCGCGCGCTGATGCTCAGTCACCGCACGCCCTCGTTCTCGCCCACCGGCTTTGCGGCGGGCATGGCCAGCATGCACGAGCTCATGCACGAGTGGGAAATCGTCGATGCCGGGCCCACCAAGGTGGCGCTGGAAAAGGCCTTGGTCGATCAGTTTGTCGCGCACCATCTGCACAGCGACCTGGGGTGGAGCCGTGAAGCCATCGCGGCCAATTTCGCGGCCTTTCTGGAGCGCTTGCATCCTTACCTGGATGAGCTGGCCCAAAGCGCGCAACCCAAAGGGCTGGCCGTGTTTGGTCGCGCGCCCGATGCGTCACAGCGGCAGCAGACCATCCTGCAGGCATTGCGCAAACCCTTGATCGAGGCTTTGGGGGAAGACATCGACGAGGTCTTCCTGATCAACCACGAGACCTTGACCACCTCGCGGCCTGCGCGCTGGTTGCAGGTGGCTTTGGTGGACGCCGACGCCGCCAGTCATCTGGACTTGCGCTCGGACAAGGTGCAAGGCCCAGTGCCCAATCGCGCAGCGCGCCAGCCCATCGACCAGGCGGCCTTGCGTCAGCTGGCCGAGCGCGCGCAGGCCCTGGACCGCTTGCTGCAACGCGAAGGGGAGATGCCGGGTCTGCTGCGGGCCCTGGAGGGGCGGTTCATCGAGGCGGCCTATGGCGGCGATCCGGTTCGCAACCCCGAGAGCTTGCCCACGGGCCGCAACCTCACCGGGCTGGATCCCAGTCGCTTGCCCACCCGCCACGCGTATGACGTGGCCCAAGGCCTGTTTCAGGAGTGGCTGAAGCAGTATCGGGCCGAGCATGGTGGCCAGGCACCCACGCGTCTGGCCTTGTCCTTGTGGGCGGGGGAGACCCTGCGTCATCAGGGCATCATGGAGGCACAAGCCCTGGTGGCGATGGGCGTCAAGCCGGTGTGGGATGACGCGGGGCGGCCCACGCGCTTGCAGCTCATCCCTTTGAGCGAGTTGCAGCGCCCACGTGTGGACGTGCTGCTGAGCATCACAGGGTCCTACCGCGACCAGTTTCCGGCGCTGATGGCCTTGGTGGACCAGGGCGTGAGGCTGGCCTCGACGGCCGAACCCGGCAATGCCCTCGCGCGCAACACGGCGCAGGTCTTGGGCGAGCTGCAGAGAGCGGGCATGGGTGAGCCCCACGCTCAGCTGCTGGCGCAGGCCCGTGTGTTCGGCAACCTGATGGGCGACTATGGCACCGGCATTGCCGACGCGGTGCAGTCCGACCAGCTCCAGCGGGACGACGCACGACTGGGCGACCTGTTCTTGCAGCGCATGAGCCAGCCTTATGTGGACGGGGTGCCCCTCACCGATGTGCCCCGGGGGAGTGCAGTCCAGGCCTTGAGCGCCCATCTGCGTCAGACGCAGGCGGCCTTGTTGTCGCGCAGCTCCAACCTGTTTGCCATGGTCACGTCGGACGACCCCTTTCAGTACCTGGGTGGCTTGGCGGCGGCGGCCCGCAGTGCGGGCAAGCCCGGTGATCTGGATCTGTATGTGAGCCAGTTGCACGATGGCAGCGAGGTGCGCACCGAATCGGCTCAACGCGTGATGGCGCTGGAGATGCAGGGGCGCTATCTGCATCCCGGCTGGCTGCAGGCCCAGAAGCAAGAGGGCTACGCCGGGACCTTGCAGGTGCTCAAGGCCCTGCAGTTCACCTGGGGCTGGCAGGTGACGGCGCGCGGCATGGTCCGCCCCGATCACTGGCAAAGTTTCTATGAGGTCCTGGTGCAGGACAAACACAAGCTGGGCGCGCCGCAGTGGCTGCGCACCCATCCGCAGGCGTATGCGCAGTCGGTCGAGCGCCTGGTGCAAGCGCAGCGCATGGGCTACTGGCAGGCTGACGAGGCCACCCGCCAGCATCTGGCTGCCTTGTATCGTGAGCTCACTGCAGCAGCGCCGCTCCACAGTGAGCTGCGCGGCGCGACCCAGTGGGTGGCAGACCAGTTGACGGTGCCCTCGCCAGGGATGGTGCCCGGTCATGCCGGGCGGTCGCCGCCGACCGTGGGGCCGCAGGCACCTCGTGCCGCCGAGCCGACCCCGCCACCTGCCGCCTCGCCGCCTCCGGTGGGCATCCTGTTGCAGCGCCAGGATCCTCCTGGTCCCCTTGCCCGTCATGCCGAGCGCATGACGACTTTGCTAGTGTGGGTGTTGCTGGCCTTGTGGTTCACGGCCGGGGGGCTGTGGCAAGCTCGCCGCCATCCCGCACCCGCGCCAGCTCTCTTGACTCCCTCTGTCTGAAAGCCTGTCTATGGAAATCGAAAAACCTCCCGTTGACCGTCAGGTCGAGAAACCCGATGGTGACCGCCGTGGCCTGATCCTCATCAACACCGGCGACGGCAAGGGCAAGAGCACCGCGGCCTTCGGCCTGGCGCTGCGTGCCCATGGCCGTGGCAAGGCCGTCAAGATCTACCAGTTCATGAAGGTGCCCAGCGCCCGCTTTGGCGAGCACCGCATCTTCGAGCAGCTCGGCGTGCCCATCGAAGGCCTCGGCGATGGTTTCAGCTGGAAGAGCAAGGACCTGGAGCACTCCGCCCAACTCGCTCGCGATGGCTGGGAGCGTGCGGCCGCCACCATCCTGGCCGGTGAACACTTCCTCGTCGTGCTCGACGAGATCACCTACCCGCTGCGCTACGGCTGGTTGGACCTGGACCGGGTGCTGGACGTGCTGCGCACGCGCCCCAGCCATGTCAATGTCGTGCTGACCGGCCGCGGTGCGCCGCAGGAGCTGGTGGACCTGGCGGACACGGTGACGGAGATGAAGCTCATCAAGCACCACTACAACGCCGGTGTGCCGGCGCAACGCGGCATCGAGGACTGAGCCTCGATGGACTGGTGGGCCGTCAGCCTGTGTGCCATCCCGCTGGCGCTGGTCATCGACCGGCGCTGGGGGGAGCCGCCGGTGTGGCTGCACCCGGTGGTGTGGATGGGGCGCTACCTGGGGGCGCTCGGGCCACGCCTGTGCGCCTTGCCGCCAGCCAGCGCCTTCGTGGGCGGCATGCTGGCCTGGGCGCTGGGCGCCTGCCTGGTGGTGGCCTTGGGCTTGGCCGTGGAGCTGATGCTGCAATGGGGGGGGCTGCTGCTTGGCGCTGACGCACTGTGGACCGCTGTCGTACAAGCCGTGTTGCTCGCCTTGGTTCTCAAGCCCATGTTGGCGTGGCGCATGCTGCGCGACGAGGTCGCTGCGGTGGAGCAGGCCTTGGCCGAGTCCCTGCCAGCGGGGCGGTCGCAACTGCAGCGTCTGGTCAGCCGAGACGTGGCTGCCTTGGACGCCACCACCGTGCGTGAAAGTGCCATCGAGACCTTGGCCGAGAACCTCAATGACTCAGTGGTGGCCCCGCTGTTCTGGTTTGCTGTGGGAGGCTTGCCCGCTGCCGCGCTGTACCGCTTCGCCAACACGGCCGATGCGATGTGGGGCTACCGCGGTCGCTACGAATGGGCGGGCAAATGGGCGGCGCATGCCGATGACGTGGTGTCGTGGCTCCCTGCGCGCCTCACGGCAGTGTTGCTGGTGCTGATGTCCGGGCGCCGCCTGTCGTGGTCGACCTTGCGCCGACAGGCCGCGCAAACGCCGTCGCCCAACGGGGGGTGGCCCATGGGGGCCATGGCCCTGCTGCTGGGCATACAGCTGCGCAAGCCCGACGTGTACGTCTTGCATGCTGATGGCGTGCTGGCGCAGCCCCAGCACACGCGTCTGGCCCTGGTCTGGGCAGGGCGCGCAGTGTGGGCGGCGGCTGTCTGGAGCGCCTTGCTCCTGTGGGGCATCGCCCTGCTGAAGGGAATGTGAGATGAGTGATGCGGTGACCCACGGGGGGCCTGACAGCGGCCCGGCGGTGCAATGGGATTTTTCCAGCAACGCCAATGTGCGGCTGCAACCAGCCGCCCTGATGCAGGCCCTGGCCGAGACAGATCGCTGCGCTTATCCCGACCCGAGTTATGCCGCCCTGCGTGCCGAGCTGGCCGCAGCATCCGGCTGTACGCCTGACGTGATCGTGCCCACCTCGGGCAGCAGCGAGGGTATCCGGCGCCTGACCCTGGCCGCGATGCTGCACGGCGTTCAGGAGGTGTGGGTGCCGCAGCCCGGCTATGGCGATTACGCCGCCGCAGCCAGTGCCTTGGGCCTGTCCGTGCGGCCATGGGTCGACGCCATGCAGGCGCTGGCCGAGCTGGCTTGCACCACGCCGATCCTGTGGTGGTTGTGCGAGCCCTGCAATCCCACCGGGGCCAGCTTGCCGGCGTCCTTTTGGCAAGCTCTGCAGGCCGTGCAGGCGCAGGGCGTGCCACTGATCGTGGCGATCGACCGGGCCTATGAACCCTTGCGCCTGATCGGTGCCGATCCGGTGCCCGATGAGGTGGCTCAGGCGTGCTGGCAACTGTGGTCGCCGAACAAAAGCTGCGGTCTGACAGGGGTGCGCGCCGGGTGGATGCATGCGCCGGACGGCGGCCATGCGACCTGGGGCCCGACGGCGGCTCAGGTCGACAGCCTGGCGCCCAGCTGGGTGCTCTCGGCCGAAGGGGTGACCTTGCTCTCACACTGGCACCGTCCCGAGGTGCAGACCTGGCTGGCCGAGTCGCGTCAGCAACTGGCGCAGTGGCAAGCATCGCAAGCTCAGGCCTTGACCGAGCTGGGCTGGGTGCATCGTCCGGGCAGCGTCACGCCCTTCATGCTGAGTCGCCCGCCCTTGCGCTCGGCCGCGCAACTCCCTGAACTTCTGGCGGCCCTGCGCACGCGTGGCATCAAGCTGCGTGATGCCAGTAGCTTCGGCTTGCCCGGCTGGGTCCGCTGGCGCGCGCACGAGCCCGCCGCCGCGCGTGCCCTGTGTCTGGCCTTGCGCGACATCGAGGTGGCCGCATGAGCGCACGTGCCGTCATGGTGCTGGGCACCACCAGCGGAGCGGGCAAAAGCTGGCTGGCCACCGCCTTGTGCCGCTGGTATGCACGCCAAGGCCTGAAGGTGGCGCCCTTCAAGGCCCAGAACATGAGCAACAACGCCCGGGTCGTGCCGGGCCCCGACGGTCGGCTCGGCGAGATCGGCAGCGCCCAGTACTTCCAGGCCTTGGCGGCCGGGGTGACGCCCGATGTGCGCATGAACCCCGTGCTGCTCAAGCCGGAGAAGGACACCGCCAGCCAGGTCGTCGTCATGGGCGAGGTGCGCGACGACCTGCGCCGTGTCCCGTGGCGTGAACGCAGCGAGCACCTCTGGCCCCATGCGTGCGCGGGCTTGCAGTCCCTGATGGCCGATCACGACCTGGTGGTGATCGAAGGCGCCGGCTCGCCCGCCGAGATCAACCTGCACAGCAGCGATTACGTGAACATGCGCACCGCCCTGGCCGCGCAGGCCGCGTGCCTGCTGGTCACGGACATCGACCGCGGCGGCGCCTTTGCTC
The DNA here is from genome assembly GCF_037482285.1 of Aquabacterium sp. G14. Classification (NCBI taxonomy): domain Bacteria; kingdom Pseudomonadati; phylum Pseudomonadota; class Betaproteobacteria; order Burkholderiales; family Sphaerotilaceae; genus Aquabacterium; species Aquabacterium sp. G14. The sequence continues at coordinate 159,213 of NZ_JBBEYB010000008.1, read as the reverse complement.
ACCTGTACGGCACACACGAGTTGCTGACCGAAGACGAGCGTGCCCTCATCCGCGGCTTCGTGCTCAACCGCTTCCGGGGCGACGCCACCTTGCTGGCGCCCGGCCCGCAGCAACTGCAAGCGCTGACTGGTGTGCCGACCGTGGCCGTGTTGCCCATGTGGCGCGGGCACGGCCTGCCCGAAGAAGACGGCGTGTTCGACGACACGCCCACCGGGCCCGGGGCGCCGGACGCAAACAGCACACGCCCCATCCTGCGCGTGGCCGTGATTGCCTATCCGCGCATCAGCAACCTCGATGAATTCCAGCCGCTGCGCTCGGCACCGCACGTGCGCCTGATCTGGGCACGTCACCCCGCCGAACTCGACGACGTGGACTGGGTGATCCTGCCCGGCTCCAAGCACACCACGTCCGACCTGGCCTGGTTGCGCGCCCAAGGGCTGGACGCCGCCCTGCATCGCCATGTGCAGCGCGGCCGCGCGGTGCTGGGCATCTGCGGTGGCCTGCAGATGTTGGGACATACATTGAGTGACCCTGAGGGCGTCGAGCAGGGCGCCCCCGGCGAGGTGCCCGGCCTGGGCCTGTTGGACGTGCACACGCGCTTCGACACGAGCAAGCTGCTGAAAGCCACCACCGCGCGCTTTGCCGATGACCTGGTGGCTGTCCCAGCCTGGGCGTCCCTGGCGGGCGTGCCCGCCACCGGCTATGAAATCCACCACGGCCGCACCCAGGCCTGTTCCGCCCTGGCGCGACCGGCGCTGCTGGACGCCAGCGGACAGTGCCTCGGCTGGCAACAGGGCCAGGTGCTCGGCATCTACCTGCACGGCTTGTTTGAGTCTGACGAGGCATTGCATGCGCTGCTGGGGCAGGGCGTTCCGGCTCTGTCACAGGTGTTCGACGGCTTGGCCGACTACGTGGACCAGCACTTCACGCCCGGTGTGTTGAAGGCCTTGCTGAAGCCCTTGCCTCCCTGACGGGGACGAATGCGTCATCCATCGCAGGCTTGCACGCCTGCAACTGACTCACACGTTCACTTCTCACATCGCTTCATCATGACTTCTTCCTCTCTGACGTTCGCCCCTATCGCCGACCTGAACGACGCCTTCCTGTCCGACCGACTGCACCACGTCATCGACCGCAAGACCAAGCCCATCGGGGCCCTGGGTCGCCTGGAGGCCTTGGCCCATCGCATCGGCCTGGTGCTGCGCAGCGAGCAACCCCGCCTGGTCGATCCGCAGATGGTGGTCTTCGCCGGCGACCACGGCCTCACTGCCCGCGGTGTCTCGGCCTACCCCAGCGACGTCACCTGGCAGATGATCGAAAACTTCCTCGCCGGTGGCGCCGCCGTCAGCGTGCTGTGCCGCCAGCATGGCGTCGCCATGACCGTGGTGGACTGCGGTGTGGCCCATGACTTCACACCGCGCCCCGGCCTGCAGATCCGCAAGGTGGCACCCGGCACGGCCGATTGCTCCGCGAAAGCCGCCATGACCCCCGAGCAGTGCGAGGCCGCCGTGCGCCACGGCCAGGACCTGGTGCGCGGCCTGCCTGGCAACGCGCTGCTGCTCGGCGAGATGGGCATCGGCAACACCTCCAGCGCCTCCTTGCTGATGGCACGCCTGACCGGCGAGTCGCTTGACCTATGCACCGGCCGCGGCACCGGCCTCAGCGACACCGCGCTCGTCCACAAGCGCGCCGTGCTCAACGAAGTCCTCATGCGTCACCCGGCTGCCCAGTCTCCGCTGGAGGCCCTTGCAGCCTTCGGCGGTTTCGAGATCGCGCAGATGGTGGGCGCCGTGCTGCAAGCCGCCGCCGAGAACCGCGTCATCCTGGTCGACGGTTTCATCACCACCAGTGCGGTGCTGGTGGCCGCCCGCCTGCAACCGCTGGTGCTGCAACGCTGCGTGTTCTCGCACCAGTCCGACGAACCCGGTCATGTGATCCTGCTCGGCCACCTGAAGGCGCAAGCCCTGCTGCAACTCGGCCTGCGTCTGGGCGAGGGCTCAGGGGCTGCGCTGGCCTGGCCCCTGCTGGAGTCGGCCTGCGCCATCCTGCGTGACATGGCCAGCTTCGACGCCGCCGGTGTCAGCGATTCCGAGTCGGATGCCGGCCAGTCTCAGGCGCAGTGAGCAAACCAGGCAAGATGCCCCCATGCGTTTCCTAATCCACGAAGTCCGCCTGTTCCTCATCGCCCTGCAGTTCTTCACGCGGGTGCCCGTGCCCGCCTGGGTGGGCTACCACCCGGACTGGCTGCAGTCCTGTCAGCGCTACTTCCCGCTGGTCGGGGCGCTGGTCGGCTGTGCTGGCGCCTTGATGCTGGCCTTGGCCGCCAACTGGTGGCCGCCACTGGTGGCGGTCATCTTGTCGATGGCCTTCACCATCTGGCTCACCGGCGGCTTCCACGAAGACGGCTGGGCCGACACCTGCGATGCCCTGGGCGGCAGTGTCAGCCGCGAGCGTGCGCTGGAGATCATGAAGGACTCGCGCATTGGCTCCTACGGCTCGCTCGGCCTGATTCTGCTGCAGGGGCTCAAGGCCGCCACCTTGAGCTCCCTGGCCACGCCGGTGGTGAGCGAGCTCAACAACGCCCAGAGCAGCCACATCCACCAGGTGCTGCTGGCTTGGACCATGATGGCGCTGATCTGGTGCCACACCGGCTCCCGTCTGATGGCCGTGTGGCTGATGCGGCTGCTGCCCTATGGGGGCGACCTTGCGCATGCCAAGGCCAAGCCCCTGGGCCTGCAGGCCAGCTGGGGGCAGGTGATGGCCGCCACGGCCTGGACCTTGGTCGTCGCCGGACTGATGTGGCTGTGGCTGGCCCAGTCGGGCTGGCCCACGGGCACCTTGACGATGGCCTTGGGGCGTGCGGCCCTGGCCATGCTCATCGGTGCCATCGTGTGCTGGCGCTGGTTCAAGCGTCGCCTGGGCGGCTTCACCGGCGACACCCTGGGTGCCACGCAGCAGCTCACCGAGGTGATGGGCCTGCTGGCCTGGCTCACCGTCATCCATCCGATAGGATGAGGCGGCCAGCATGACGATGATCGCGCCCCACGTGGTCGCCTGGCGTCACCCACGGCCCATCGGTGCCGAAGGGCGCTGCATCGGCCGCACCGATCTGCCGGTGGACCGTCGCAAGGCCAAGCGTCTGGCGCATCGCATCCGGCAGGCGGCACGCCGCCATGGCTGGCCGCGCGTCGTGCACAGCTCGCCATTGCAACGCTGCGCCGCCGTCGGCCGACAATTGCGCCGCTGGGGCTGGCGTCACCACATCGACGACACGCTGCTGGAGATGGACTTCGGTGCCTGGGATGGTCTCCACTGGCCGCAGATCGCGCATGCCGACGTCGACGCCTGGTGCGGTGATTTCGCGCACCATGCGCCCGGCGGCGGCGAAACCTTGCAGGCCATGCTTCACCGCGTGGCTCAGGGCCTGGTGTGCTTCACAGCGCAAGACGATCTTCCGTTCCAGGCAGAGACCTGTGCCGAAACAGCCCCCCGCTTGATCATCGCCCACGCAGGCTGGATCCTGTCGGCCCGATGGGTGACCCGCTACGCCACCGCACCGGCTCAGCCCAGCCAATGGCCGGCTGCACCCCGCTATGGCGAATGCTGTGTCCTGCCGGCGGCTCCGCTTCAGTACCGTCCGGTCGACCCCGCCAGCCGCAGGTAAGCCTTCGCCAGAAAGGCCACCACTGCCCGGCGCACCCGCGTCCGCCGCCGTCGGTCGTTCAGCGTGCCTGGCGGCGGCACCTCGCGGCTCTGTGCAAAGTCGGCCTGCAAAGACTGGGACAAGGTGCGCACAAAGCCTCGGTCGCGCACGATCAGGTTGCCCTCAAGGTTCAACACCATCGACAGCGGATCGAGGTTGGACGACCCCACCGTGGCCCACTCTTCGTCCACACACAGAACCTTGGCGTGCAGGAACGCCGGCTGGTATTCGAAGATGCGCACGCCCACCTGCTGCAACTCGTCGTACAGCACCTGCGCGGCGATGCCGGCGATGCGGTAGTCGAGCTTGCCCTGCAGCAACAGGCGCACCGTCACGCCGCGCTCGGCCGCCGCACGCAGCGCCCGGCGCATGGCGCGCCGTGGGTAGAAGTAGGGCGTCACGATGTCGATGCAATGACGCGCCTGCACAATGGCCCGCAGGGCGGCCTGCTCGATCGTGCGCCGCTGGCGCAGGTTGTCGCGCAACACGAAGGCGCTGCGCATTGGCTCGGCGTTGTCGCCATCACCGATCAGCTGCGCCTGTTCTTGCGGGCTCAGGCGCAACAGGGCGCTTTGCCACATCTGCTTGAGGCGCTGCAGGCGGTGCGGATCCTGCACCCACTGGACCAGGTCGTCGCGCCAGTCGCGGCCAAACTGGGCCCGCGTCCACATGGCCCGGATGGTGTGCAGCACCGGCATCACCACCGGCCCCTGCACCGACACCGCATAGTCCAGGCGCGGGTTCTCCGACCAGCCATGGCTCAGATCGTAGTGATCGTCGATCAGATTGATGCCGCCAATGAACCCCACGGCATCATCGACCACGCACAGCTTGAGGTGCATGCGCCGCCACTGGCCCGCGTCCATCAGCCCCCACAGCCAATGCAGCGGCTTGTAGACCACCAGCCTCACCCCCGCGTCTTCAAGCGCTCGCCACAGGCTTGCAGGCGCATCGCGCGAGCCCACGCCGTCCACCACCATCGACACCTCGACCCCGCGCCGGGCCGCCCTCATCAGCGACTGCAGCACCGCGCTGCTTTGACCCAGCGGCGACACGATGTACAGCGCCATCCACACCGACCGCTGTGCCTGATCAATGCGCTCGCACAAGGCGGGGAACAGGGCGCGACCGCCCTGCAGCAAGCTGACCTGATTGCCGCCGGTGAACACCGGCTTGCGCTGCGTGTACCAGGCCAGGGCCGCCAGCCAGCCTTCGGGTGGGTGGTCGCTGTGTTCGACGACGCCTGGGGTCCAGTGATCCTTGTCCGGCGGACGACTCATCGGGGGCATCAGGCGTTCAGATCCAGCTCCGCCACCAGCGGCAGGTGATCGGACAGCTTGGCCCAGGTGCTGCCCCGCGGCACCATGATCGACTTGCAGTGCATGCCGCGCGTGTAGACCCGGTCCAGCGACAGCACCGGAATGCGCGACGGGTAGGTGGCCGTGCGGGCCTCGTTGCCCAGCGTGGCGCGGTTCAAACCGCCTTCGGCCAGGATGCTGTCGAGCTTTTCGTTCCAGTCGTTGAAGTCCCCGGCCACCACCACGGGGGCCCCGGCCGGGAGTTCGTGCTGCACCAGCGCGGCCAAGCGTTCCGCCTGGCGCACGCGGCTGGCATGGATCAGGCCCAGGTGCACCACCACCACGTGCACCTCGACACCCCGCCAACTGACCGGCACGTGCAAGAGGCCGCGCTGCTCGAAGCGGTGGTCGGACACATTGTGGTGGCCGATGGCGCCCAGCGGCCAGCGCGCCAGCAGTGCATTGCCGTGTTCGCCATGCTTGGTGACGGCATTGGTGCGGTAGGCCACTTCATAGCCTTCTGGCGCCAGGTACTCCGCCTGAGGCGTGCTGGGCCAGGCGTCCGGGCCAAACTGCGTGTGCGAAAAGCGCCGCGCCTCGGCATGGTTGAACTGGCGCACCTCCTGCAGGCACACGATGTCGGCGTCCAGCGCCTCCACGGCGTCACTCAGGTTGTGGATCTCCAGGCGCTTGGTGGGCCCCATGCCGCGCACACCCTTGTGGATGTTGTACGTCGCCACGCGCAGATGGCGTGCGTTGCGCTGAGACGGGGGAAGCAGGGAAGACTGAAGCGGTTTGAGCACGGGTACATTCCTGCGGCAAAGTGTGTCGCGATGGCGGCACCACGCTCTCTACGATAGCAGGTGCGCCGGGGTGGCGTCACGCTGGCTGAGTTGCAAAATCGCCTCGGCGTTCGACGGCGAGAAGCAGCGGTCGGCCGCCTCCTGCCAGGGCAGCCAGACGTGAGCGATGTGCTCGCGCGGCGCCAGCGTGATGGGGATGTCACGCGGCACGCACAGGCCGAACACATGCTCGGTGTTGTGCGTCACGCCGGGCGCATAGCGATGACGCCACACGGGGTAGATCTCGTAGACGTTCTCCACGCCCCAGTCCTGCAGCGCGCTGCGTGGCACCTGATCTGATCCCACCTGGATGCCGGTTTCCTCCCACACCTCGCGAATGGCGGTGTCCACCCAGGGTTCGTCCAGATGGTCCTTGGATCCCGTCACGCTCTGCCAGAACCCCGGCTGCTTGGCCCGCTCGATCAGCAAGACCTCGCGCTGCGGGGTGTAGATCACCACCAGCACCGATTGCGGGATTTTCGGAAACGCTTGTTCGTTCATGAAAGACAGTGTGGCACGCGCATTCATGCCGGGTGTTTCATCATGAAAAAGGCCACCCTGCAGGGTGGCCTCATGCCCAGATGCGCCATGCGGGCGCTCGGGTCGATCAGCCCTGTGCCGGCGCCGCAGCGGCGGCGTTGCGCAGGCGGATGTGCAGCTCGCGCAGCTGCTTCTCGTCCACGTTCGACGGGGCGCCGGTCAGCAGACACTGGGCGCGTTGCGTCTTCGGGAAGGCGATCACGTCGCGGATCGACTCGGCCTTGGTCATCAGCGTGACCAGGCGGTCCAGACCGAAGGCCAGACCACCGTGCGGGGGCGCACCGTATTGCAGGGCGTCCAGCAGGAAGCCGAACTTCACGGCGGCGTCTTCCTTGCTGATGTTCAGGGCGCTGAACACCTTGGACTGCACGTCGGCGCGGTGGATACGGATCGAACCGCCACCCAACTCCCAGCCATTGAGCACCATGTCGTAGGCCTTGGCGATGCAGGCACCCGGATCGGTGTCCATCAGGTCTTCGTGGCCGTCCTTCGGGGCGGTGAAGGGGTGGTGCACGGCGTTCCAGCGCTCCGACTCGTCGTCGTACTCGAACATCGGGAAGTCCACCACCCACAGGGGCGCCCAGCGGTCTTCGAACAGGCCGGCCTTCTTGCCGAAGTCGGAGTGACCCACCTTCAGGCGCAGCGCGCCGATGGCGTCGTTGACGATCTTGGCCTTGTCGGCGCCGAAGAAGATCAGGTCGCCGTCCTTGGCGCCGGTGCGCTCCAGGATCTTGGCAATGGCGGCATCGTGCAGGTTCTTGACGATGGGCGACTGCAGACCTTCACGGCCCTTGGCCACTTCGTTGACCTTGATCCAGGCCAGGCCCTTGGCGCCGTAAATCTTGACGAACTCGGTGTAGGCATCGATCTCGCCGCGCGACATGGCGCCGCCGCCGGGAACGCACAGACCCACCACGCGGCCACCCTTGGTGGTGGCAGGGGTCGAGAAGACCTTGAAGTCCACGTCGGCCATCACGTCGGTCAGCTCGGTGAACTGCAGCTTGACGCGCAGGTCAGGCTTGTCCGAGCCATACAGGTGCATGGCATCAGCGTACTTCATGACCGGGTAGGCACCCAGGTCCACATTCAGCGCCTTCATGAAGACGTGGCGGATCATGCCTTCGAACATGTCACGGATTTCCTGCTCGGTCAGGAAGCTCGTTTCAATATCGATCTGGGTGAATTCGGGCTGACGGTCGGCACGCAGGTCTTCGTCGCGGAAGCACTTGGTGATCTGGTAGTAGCGGTCGTAGCCGGCCACCATCAGAAGCTGCTTGAACAGCTGGGGCGACTGGGGCAGGGCGAAGAACTGGCCGTCGTGCACGCGCGAAGGCACCAGGTAGTCGCGGGCACCTTCCGGGGTCGACTTGGTCAGCATCGGGGTTTCGATGTCGATGAAGCCGTTCTCGTCCAGGAACTTGCGCGCTTCCATTGCCACGCGGTAGCGCAGCATCAGGTTCTTTTGCATGTAAGGACGACGCAGGTCCAGCACGCGGTGGGTCAGGCGGGTGGTTTCCGACAGGTTTTCGTCGTCCAGCTGGAACGGCGGCGTCACCGAAGCGTTCAGCACTTCCAGGGTGTGGCCCAGCACTTCGATCTTGCCGCTGGTCAGGCCAACGTTTTCGGTACCAGCCGGTCGGGCACGCACGACGCCGGTCACCTTCAGGCAGAACTCGTTGCGCACGTCTTCGGCGATCTTGAACGAGTCGGCACGGTCAGGGTCGAACACCACCTGCACCAGACCTTCGCGGTCACGCAGGTCGATGAAGATCACGCCGCCGTGGTCGCGGCGACGGTGGGCCCAGCCCATCAGCGTCACGGTCTGGCCCATCAGCGCTTCGCTGACCAGACCACAGTAAGTGGTGCGCATTGTTGTTAGCTCCGGAATGAGGTTCGTGCGGCCTGGGCACAGGCCCGGCTCGAAACCCTCGATTGTCGTTCAGGAATGGGTGTTTGGCGCGGCCGGTGGCGACACCACCCCCATCGAAATGATGTACTTGAGCGCTTCGTCCACCGACATGTGCAAAGGATGGACCTCGGCACGGGGCACGATCAGCATGAAACCCGAGGTTGGGTTGGGTGTGGTGGGCACGTACACCGTCACCATGTCGGGTGGCAGTTTCTGGGCCACTTCACCGTCAGGCTTGCCGGTCACGAAGGCGATGGTCCAGGCGCCGTTGCGGGGGTACTGAACCAGCACCGCCTCGCGGAAAGCCTGGCCGCTGCTGGAAAACAGCGTGTCCGAGACCTGTTTGACCGAGTTGTAGATGCTCTTGACGATGGGGATGTTCGAGAACACCCAGTTGGAGCGGTTGAGCAGCCACTGCCCGACCATGTTGGTGACCGCCACACCGGTCAGCCACAAGGCTGTGACCAGGATGATGACACTCAGGCCAGGCACACGCTGCAAGTCGGCCAGCACAGGGTGGATGCTGACCGGCAGCACCGTCCGCGCCACGACCATGAACCAGGCAAACACGTCGTCGAGCGTGCCGATCACGCTCTTGAGCACCCAGATGGTGATCACCAGGGGGAGCCAGACGAGCAGGCCGGTGAGGATGTATTTCTTCACGTTGGGGAGGGGGGAGAGGGCGCGAGGCCGGGTGCCGTGGCAGGCAGCTTGGCCTGTATTGTCAGGCCAAGCTGTGTCAGGCGAGTGCGTGAAGCAAAAGCGCCGCTCAGTGGCAGGCGCAGGAGCCGCCGCATGGCGTGCCGCCCGAGTCGCTGCCTGCGCTGCTGGCTTCGGCCGGCGCAGGAGCAGCCGCTGCCGCGGTGGCGCCTGTGGCCGGGGCACTGGTACCGCCCGAGCCGCCACGGAAGTCGGTCACATACCAGCCCGAACCCTTGAGTTGGAAGCCTGCAGCCGTGATCTGCTTCTGGAAGCTCTCGGCGCCGCAGGCGGGGCAGGTGGTGAGCACCGGATCAGAGATTTTTTGCAAAACGTCCTTGGCGTGACCGCAGGACGTGCACTGGTAGGCATAAATCGGCATGGCCTGACCTCGAGAAAATCGATGATTGTAAAAGACGGGCGACGCCCTTGCCAGTTTCTGGGTCTGGGGGCGGGCAAGGGCTCGCGCCAGCAGATGCGGGCGCCCCGTTGAATATCAAGTCTCGTGTCGACGGCACACGCTCAGTGCCTGGATAGCGCACCATTGCACCGCTGCAGCCCCTGTCCGTCAGGCCGTCAGCAGAGGGCGCTTGCTGCGACGGTCTGCGATCCACTGCGGAGCCAGCGAGCCCAGCAACATCCCGGCCAGCGCCATCAGCAGGCCCGCCAGTTGCCCTGGGAAGGCTTCACCCAGCCCGGCATGGAAGGTGAACAGTGTCAGCGTGCCGATGCCCAGCACAATGGACAGCAAAGCGCCCTGGGTCGATGCACGCTTCCAGTACAGCCCGAAGGTCAGGGGGACGAAGGCGCCCACCAGCGGAATCTGATATGCCGCCGAAACCAGGTCATAGATGGCAGTTCCCTCCATCAAGATCGCGTACGTCAACACCAGGCAGGTGAAGACCAGCAGGGTGACGCGCATGGCAAACAGCACTTGGCGGTCCGTCATGCCAGGCTTGATGTTTTTGAGGATGTTCTCGACGAAGCTGGTGGAGGGGGCCAGCAGCGTGGCCGACGAGGTTGACTTGATCGCCGACACGAGTGCACCAAAGAAGAAGATCTGGGCGATCAGGGGCATTTTGCTCAGGATCAGCGTTGGCAGGACCTTCTGGGGGTCATTGGCCAACAATGCCCGCGTCTCATCCGGCATGATGATCAGCGAGGAGGCCACGATGAACATCGGCACGAAGGCAAAGGCCAGGTAGCCGAAGCCGCCGATGATGGCGCCCCGCTGGGCCGTGACCGCATCCTTGGCCGACATCACGCGCTGAAACACGTCTTGCTGGGGAATGGAGCCCAACATCATGGTGATGCCCGCGGCAATGAACCAGAGCCAGCCATCGGGGGTGTTCTCGGGGAAGAACTTGAACCAGTTGTTGGCATGCGCCAGGTCGATCACCTTGTCTGCTCCGCCCGCCTGGTCGGCGGCCATGTAGGCAATCAAGGACAGGCCCACAACCAGCACGACCATCTGGATGAAGTCGGTCCATGCCACCGCCAGCATGCCCCCCACCATCACATAGACCAGCACCAGCAAGGTGCCGAGAGCCATGCCCCAGGCGGGAGCGATGGTGCCACCCGAGAGCACCGAGAACACCAGGCCCAAGGCGGTGATTTGCGCGGCCACCCAGCCCAGATAGCTCAGGATGATGGCGACAGAGCAGAAGATTTCGACACCTTCACCATAGCGCTGACGATAGTAGTCGCCGATGGTGAGCAGGCTCATTTTGTAGAGCCGGCTGGCGAAGAAGGCGCCCACCAGCACCAGGCACATCGACGCCCCGAACGGGTCTTCCACCACGGCGCCCAGCCCCCCTTCGGCGAACTTGGCCGGAATGCCCATGACCGTCTCCGCCCCGAACCAGGTCGCAAAGGTCGTGGTGATGACCATGATCAGCGGCAGACTGCGTCCCGCAATGGCGAAGTCGGTGGTGTTTTTGATGCGGGTGCCGGCATACATACCGATCGCCATCGTGCCAAGCAGATAGAGGATCACAAACGCAAGCAAGGTGGTGTTCATGGTCGGTATCGATCGGGGTCGATGGATGTCGAATTGGGGGCGGAGTTTAGTGGCAGATTGTCGCTGGATGCGCTGCCCTGATCTGGCTCACCGGTGTCTGGTGCGAGACACCTGTGAGCGGGGGGTCACAGCAGGCCCAGTCCGTGCAGTCTGAGCAACAACTGTGCCGTCAGCAGGCCCAGGACAAAGCCCACGCCCACCCAGACGATGGACGACAACAGTCGGTTGGTCTGGCGTTGTTCCGCCAGCATGGCCGCCAGGTCACGGCGCAGGTCGGCGTTGCTGTGCTCCAGGTTCTGGTGCACCAGGCGGGGCAGTTCCGGCAACATCTTGGCGTAGCGCGGCGCCTCGCGCTTGAGGCGCTGCCACAGGCCGCGCAGACCCACTTGCTCGTGCATCCACTTTTCCAGGAAGGGCTTGGCCGTGCTCCACAGGTCCAGGTCGGGGTCGAGTTCGCGTCCCAGACCCTCCACGTTCAGCAGGGTCTTTTGCAGCAGCACAAGTTGGGGCTGGATCTCAACGTTGAAGCGGCGGGAAATCTGGAACAGGCGCATCAGCACCTGCCCCAGGGAGATTTCCTTGATGGGTCGGTCGAAGTACGGTTCGCACACGGTGCGGATGGCGCCTTCGAGCTCATCGACCCGGGTAGTCGCGGGCACCCAGCCACTTTCAATGTGCAATTCGGCCACGCGCTTGTAGTCGCGGTGGAAAAAGGCAATGAAGTTCTGTGCCAGGTAGTCCTTGTCCACCTCGGTGAGCGTGCCGATGATGCCGAAGTCCAGTGCGATGTAGCGGCCGAAGGTGGCTGGATCCAGGCTGACCTGGATGTTGCCAGGGTGCATGTCGGCGTGGAAAAAGCCGTCGCGGAAGACCTGGGTGAAGAAGATGGTCACGCCATCGCGGGCCAGCTTCTTGATGTCCACCCCGGCGGCGCGCAGGCGGCTCATCTGGCTGATGGGCACGCCCTTCATGCGCTCCATCACCATCACGGTGGGGGTGCAGTGGTCCCAGATCATCTCGGGCACCAGGACCAGGTCGAGCCCGTCCATGTTGCGACGCAACTGCGCGGCGTTGGCGGCTTCGCGCACGAGGTCCAACTCGTCGTGCAGATACTTGTCGAACTCGGCCACCACCTCGCGGGGCTTGAGGCGCTTGCCGTCGGACCAGAAACGCTCCACCCAGCCGGCCAGTGTGCGCATCAGGGCCAAGTCGTCGTCGATGACGTTGAGCATGCCGGGACGCAGCACCTTGACGGCCACTTCGCGGCCGTCGTGCAGCACCGCAAAGTGAACCTGGGCGATGGACGCGCTGGCGATCGGGTCGGTGTCGAAGTGTTTGAAGATGGCCGACAGGGGTTTGCCCAGGGCTTTCTCGACCAGGCGTGCCGATTCGTCGCTGGGGAAAGGGGGGACGCGGTCTTGCAGCTTCGCCAGCTCATCTGCCACATCCGGAGGGAGCAGGTCGCGCCGGGTGGACAGCATCTGCCCGAATTTGACGAAGATCGGCCCCAGGTGCTCCAGCGCTTGGCGCAGTCGCTCGCCGCGGGGCGCATGCAGACGCCTGCCCGTCGAGAGCACGCGCGCCAGCAGGCTCCAGCGTGGTCGGCGCAGGCTGTGCAGCAGCAAGCCGTCCAGCCCGAAACGCAGGGCGATCAGTCCGATGTAGGCGGGGCGAAACAGCGAGCGCATCGGTCGGCCTCGTGGTCAGCGGCGCGACGCCGGCGAGCCGCCAGCCTGATCACGCTGGCCAGGGCGCCAGCGCTGCAGGGTTTGGCGCACTGACTCACCCACTGTACGCAGCCATTCGGCGGGCGCATTGCCCAGCATGCGGGCCACATCGTCCTGGATGTCCCAGCGCAGGTGGTTCATCAGCCAGGAGGCCACCTCGGCCAGGGCCGCGTCACCCTCGATGCGCACGTCGGGGCGCTGGCCGGTCAGCAACTGGCGCGCCATGGTCAGCGGATCACTGAGTTCGATGGTCAGCGTCAAGCCGTCGCTGCAGGGGCTGAGGAAGGGGCCCGATTCGACCAGCTCGAACAGGCCTGCGGGGGTGATGACGAAACGCACGGATGGGGGGAGTAACCCCTGGGAACCATCGGCAGGCTGCAGGAACCGAGGCAGAGGTGGTGCGAAGGTGCTGGTCCATTGCAGGTCAATGGTGCGACCCGCATGGGGTTGGAGTTTGCCGCTGGCGACGGGCTCGCTGGCCACCACGTGGTTGAGCAGCAGCGTCAAGCGGGGCAGCACCAAAGGGCCGAGCCAAGTGAAGGGATGAGAAAGCATGTCGCGGATTGTAGGTGTGGGCCGACAACCCCTGGAAAGCAGGGGGAGGCGAGGGGTGCATTCGACGCTAAGCTGCGACGGCTGGCATTTCACATACAACGAGTTTAGGGTTTTTCCTGTCATGTTGCCCCTCGGTGCGGGATGGTGCGAGGGGAGCTGTAGGTCTCATGTTCAACAAGCGTAATTACCGCCCCACTTTTTTCAGTGCGCCTGAGTCGGTCACATCCTTTGTGGCGGCGTTTCTGGAGCCCTTTGTCACCGTCGGAACCTTGCTGGCGGTGATGCTGCATCTCAATGAGTCGGTGCTGAGGCCGGATCTGGCCCTGTGCCTGCTGGCGTTCGCCTTGACCTTTCCTGGGCGCAATCGCTTCCACGATGAGCCGCTGGACGCCGCCATCGACATCGTCTCCTCCTGGGTGGCGGTGCTGTTGATCCTGGCGGTGTGCGGCTTTGCCACCAACAGCCTGATGTTCTTCAAGATGGAGGTGATGCTGGCCTGGGCCTTGACCACGCCGTTGGTGCAGTGGGTGGTCGTGATGGTGGGGCGTGCCATCGTGCTTCGCCAGATGGCGCGTCCAGAGTCCCGTCGCCGGGCGGTGGTGGTTGGTGCGGGTGCGCTGGGCCTGAAGGTGGCGAAGGCACTTCAGGCCAATCCGGGTCAAGCGGTGAGTTTCGTCGGGTACTTCGACGATCGCTCGGGTGACCGCGTCCAGCCCGAAACACAGGCTCAGCGCCTGGGGGGGCTCAAAGACATTGCGGACTATGTTCAGGCGCACGGCATCCACGAGGTCTACATCACCTTGCCGCTGGGGTCACAGCCCCGCATCCTGGCATTGATGGAGGCCATTCAGGGCACCACGGCGTCTTTGTATTTTGTGCCTGACGTGTTCGGCATCAGCATCATCCAAGGCCGTTTGCAGGACATGAACGGCGTGCCCGTGGTGGGCATTTGCGAAACCCCGTTCACGGGCATCAACGAACTGGCCAAGCGGGTGTTCGACATTGTGGTGGCCAGCATCATCCTGGTTCTGATTTCACCGGTTTTGCTGGCGTTGGCGATCGGGGTCAAACTCAGTTCGCCGGGGCCCGTCATTTTCAAGCAGCGACGCAACGGCCTCGATGGCGAGGAAATCATCGTCTACAAGTTCCGCTCGATGCGGGCCATGGACAACGGCGCCGTGGTGAAGCAGGCGACCAAGGGGGATCCGCGCATCACGCCTTTCGGGGCGTTCATCCGCAAGACCTCGCTCGATGAGTTGCCGCAGTTCATCAATGTGCTGCAGGGGCGCATGAGCATCGTGGGCCCGCGCCCCCATGCGGTGGCGCACAACGAGTCGTACCGCCGCCTCATCAAGGCCTATATGGTGCGCCACAAGGTGCGTCCTGGCATCACCGGGTGGGCTCAGGTGAATGGCTGCCGCGGTGAAACCGAGACCCTCGACAAGATGCAGGCTCGGGTGGAGTACGACCTGGAGTACCTGCGCAACTGGTCGTTGGGCCTCGATGTGGCCATCATTTTCCGCACCATTCGTCTGGTGCTGTTTGATCGCAATGCGTATTGAGTACCCGTGCGCGATGTGAGCGTTGTTCCTTCAATCAAAACCGGAGAGGGTGGAATGCACCAGAAGAACGTGATCGTCAGGGGGGGCGCGCTGGCTGCGCTGATGGTGCTGGCCGCCGGCGCGGGGAGTGTCGGTGCCGAGGAGCTGCCGCTGTATCTGACCCTGAGCCAAAGCCTCACGCGAGACAGCAACCTGCTGCGCGACAACAATGACCGCCGCAGTGACACCATCTCGGTCACCACGGTGGCTGGCGGGCTGAACAAGGCCTATGGCCGGCAGAATTACCGGGTCTCTGCTTCAGCTTCGCGCAATGCGTACAGTGACAACAAGCAGTTCGACAACGATGGTTATGCCGTGAGCGCCGAGGTGGCGAGTGAGGTGGGCTCCAACTTCAAGGTCACCCTCAATGCCGGTGCGTCACAGTTCCTGCCGAATTTCGAAGACCAGTTCAATCGCACGACGCGCAACACCGAGCGCAATCGGCAGGCCTCGGTCGATGTGCGCTATGGTCTGTATGGGCGCTGGTCGGTGAACGCTGGGGCGAGTTACAGCAAGGTGGACTATCAGGTCACCGAGAGTGAGAACAAGACCTCGAAGTCGGTGTTTGCCGGGGTGCGGTATTTGCCTTCGGATTTGGCCTACATCGGGCTGACACTGTACCGAACCGATACCGAGTTGCCCAATCGTCGCCTGGTGACCACGACGGCGGTGGGTGAAGACATCGAACGCACCAGCCTGAACCTGGACACGGTGTGGCAGGTCACAGGCTTCAGCCGTCTCTCGGGTCGTTTGGGCGTGACCAGCGAAAAGCACCCGCAAGATCGGCGGCGTGACTTTGACGGTCTGACAGGCTCCGCGTCATGGACCTTCACCCCGGCAGGCAAGGCCACCTATGCGCTGAGTTGGGTGCGCGACACCAACAACGAGGGTGGCGGCACCTTCAATTCGACCGCTGGCCAGTTGTTCTCGGCGAACAAGCGTTTGACCAACAGCTTGTCAGCCACCGCCACGTGGCAGGCCACGGCCAAGATCAAGCTCAACGCGAACTACACCCACGCGCAGTACGAGGAAGACAGCGAGTTGTTGCTTGCCGGGGTGACGCCGGTGTCGAGCGACGAACAAACCGGCCGCTACAACGCGGTGTCGTTGGGCGTCTCCTATCAACCTCTGAGGTCGGTCGGTCTGGGGTGCGACATGCAGCGCTACGACCGGACCGCCTCGGTCTTTTCCCGTGCGTATGATGGCAACAGCGTGGCGTGCCGCGCCTCGTTCACCATCGATTGACATTGGGAGTTCACCTTGCCTTGCATCCTGTTGACCGGGGCCACCGGTTACATCGCTTCTCACACCTGGCTGGCCTTGCAGGAGGCGGGTTTCGACGTGGTGGGCATCGACAGCCTGGTCAACAGTTCGGTGAAGGTGCTCGATCGCCTGGAAACCATTGGGCGGCGTGCGCCGCATTTTGTGCAGGGTGATGTACGTGACGCTGCGGCGCTGGACCGGTGCTTTGAGCTGGCACGCTCGCGATTTGGTGGCATCGAGGCTGTGGTGCACTTTGCGGCCCTGAAAGCGGTGGGTGAATCGGTCGAGCGTCCGTTGGATTACTTCGACAACAACCTGGGCGGCCTGTTGTCGGTGTGCCAGGCGATGAAGCGCCATGGCGTGAACAACCTGGTGTTCAGTTCGTCGGCCACGGTGTACGGCAGCCCTGACGCCCTGCCCATCACCGAGGATGCGCCCTTGCGGGTGACCAACCCCTACGGTCAGACCAAGTTGATGGGGGAGGAGATCCTGCGTGAGCTAGGGCGCTGCGACCCCACCTGGCGCTTCGCCTGCCTGCGCTATTTCAATCCGGTGGGGGCGCATCCCAGTGGTTTGATCGGCGAAGACCCGCAGGGCATTCCCAACAACCTGATGCCCTATGTGGCCCAGGTGGCCGTGGGCCAGCGTCCGCATCTGAACGTGTTCGGCAACGATTACGACACGCGCGACGGCACTGGCGTGCGCGACTACATCCATGTGTGCGACCTGGCCGAAGGCCACGTGGCGGCACTGCGTTACCTGTTCGATCGCCAGCAGTCCTTGACCGTCAACCTGGGCACGGGCCAGGGCTACAGCGTGCTGGAGTTGGCGCAAGCCTACGGCCGTGCATCGGGCCGTGAGATCCCGGTGGTGTTCGCACCGCGTCGTGCCGGTGACGTGGCGGCCTGCTATGCCGACCCGCAACGTGCGTTCGAGACCATGGGCTGGAAGGCGACACGGGGGCTGGACGAGATGTGCGTGGATTCGTGGCGCTGGCAGTCACACAACCCCCATGGTTTTCGAGATTGAGCGCCACTGACCCGGTGGTTGGCCGCGCGACCGTCTCTCTCTTTTTCAGTTTGACAACATGACCCATTCCTTGCTTCCCGTCATCATGGCCGGTGGTTCGGGCACCCGCCTGTGGCCCCTGTCGCGCGCGTTGTATCCCAAGCAGTTCCTGATCCTGACGGGCAATCAGAGCCTTTTCCAGCAAGCCCACCTGCGCTTGCAATCTCTGGCGGCTGCCGACATCGCTGTGACGCAGCCTTGCGTGGTGGGCAACGAAGAGCACCGCTTCCTGGTACTCGATCAGTTGCGCGAGGTGAAGGGCGAAGCCGCACCCTTGTTGCTGGAACCGGTGGGACGCAATACGGCACCAGCCGTGACCTTGGCGGCCCTGCAGGCCGTGGCGGATGGGGCCGACCCGATCTTGGTGGTCACACCCGCTGATCAGACCGTGACCGACGAGGCCGCTTACACCGCCGCCGTGCAGGCGGCCGTGCGCGCCGCAGCCGAGGGGGACATCGTGATCTTGGGTATCACTCCGGATCGCCCAGAGACGGGGTTTGGCTACATCCGCACGGGCGAAGCGAATGCCTTGGGTGCGCGCTGCGTGCAGGCTTTCGTCGAGAAGCCCGACGCCCAGACTGCGCAGGCCTATGTGGCTGACGGTGGCTACTTCTGGAACAGCGGCATGTTCGTGATGAAGGCTTCGCGCTGGCTGGCTGCGGTGGGACATTTCCGCCCGGACATCCTGGCGGCCACGCAGGCCGCATTCGCCGTGCGGACTTCCGATGCTGCCTTCGTTCGCCCTGGCAAGGACGAGTTCAAGGCCGTGCCGTCCGAGTCGGTGGACTATGCGGTGATGGAGCAATGCCCTGCGCACCCCGAGGCGGGTTTTGTGGTGCGCATGGTGCCTTTGAACGCCGGCTGGTCGGACCTGGGCGCCTGGGATGCCGTCTGGCAGGTGACGCCGCACGATGCACAAGGCAATGCCGCCCATGGCGATGCGCTGTTCCAGGGCACCACCAACACCCTGATCCATGCGTCTTCGCGTCTGGTGGCCGCCGTTGGCCTTGACAACATCGTCGTGGTGGAGACGCCGGACGCCGTGTTGGTGGCCGATCGCAGTCGCAGCCAGGAGGTCAAGCAAATCGTCGCCGCGCTGGACAAGCAGTCTCGACCCGAAGGCAGTTTGCACCGCCGCGTGCACCGGCCATGGGGCTGGTATGACTCGATCGACGCGGGCGAGCGCTTCCAGGTCAAGCGCATCATGGTCAAGCCGAAGGCTTCGTTGAGCCTGCAGATGCACCACCACCGTGCCGAGCACTGGATCGTGGTGAGCGGCACCGCCGAGGTGACCGTGGGCGACGAGGTGAAGCTGATTTCCGAGAACCAGTCCGTCTACATCCCCTTGGGGAACGTGCACCGTCTGACGAATCCCGGTGCGATCCCGCTGGAGATCATCGAGGTGCAGTCAGGCAGCTACCTGGGTGAGGACGACATTGTCCGTTTCCAGGACAACTACGGTCGCACGAACTGAGTCGCGCGTGAGTCAAGCCAGGTGCCGCTTTGTGAAAGGCGGGCCTGGCGTCCGCCGGCCGACCGGAGCCTGAGCTTGGCGCGCTTCAGCGGCCCAGGTGGCGCAGCAGATCCAAGGGCTGCGCCACGATGACGTTGGCGCCCCAGGTGTCGATCTCGCCACTGTGGCCGATGTAGCCCCAGGCCGCGGCCGCGTTGGGCATGCCGGCCGCTTGCGCTGCCTGGATGTCGCGCAGGTCGTCGCCCACGTAGAGCACGCGCGCTGGGCTGACGCCGATCTGCTCGCAGGCGGTCAGCAAGGGCAGCGGGTGCGGTTTGGCGTGGGCGGTGGTGTCGCCGCTGATCAGCGTGGCCGACCGTTCAGCCAGTTTCAGGCCCTGCATGACCGGCACGGTGAAGCGGTGCGGCTTGTTGGTGACCACACCCCAGGCGATGCCCTGGGCTTCCAGCGTGGCCAGCAACTCGGCCATGCCGTCAAACAACACCGTGGTGTCGGCCAGGATGCGTTCGTAGGTGTCGAGGAAGGCTGTGCGCAGGTCCTCGAACTCGGCATGGCCCGGATGGATGTCCAGTGCCGCGCCAATCAGGCCGCGGGCGCCGGCCGAGGCGTAGGGACGCAAGGTCTCCAAGGGCAGGGGCGCTAGGCCACGCTGCACACGCAGGTGGTTGACGGCGCCGACCAGGTCGCCGGCGGTGTCGGCCAGGGTGCCGTCCAGGTCAAACAGCACGGCCTGAGCGGGTTCGGCCCAGCTCAGGTGCCCAGACGTGGCCTGCCCGCTCACGGATTCAAGGGCTTGCGGCAAGCCACCATGTAGTTCACGCTGGTGTCGCCCGACAGCTTGTAGAGGCGGGTCAAGGGGTTGTATTCCAGGCCCTTGAACTGCACGGTGTCGAGGCGGGCTTCGCGGATCCAGCGGGCCAGTTCGGCCGGGCGGATGAAGCGCGAGAACTCGTGCGTGCCCTTGGGCAGCAGTTTGAGCACGTACTCGGCGCCGACGATGGCGAACAGGAAGGACTTGGGATTGCGGTTGAGGGTCGAGAAAAAGACCCAGCCACCGGGCTTGACCATGTCGGCGCAGGCACGGATGACCGACGAGGGATCGGGCACGTGCTCCAGCATTTCCATGCAGGTGACGACGTCAAACTGCGCGGGCTGCTCGGCGGCCAGGGCTTCGGCGGCCACACTGCGGTAGTCCAGGTTGGCGACGCCGGCTTCCATGGCGTGCAACTGGGCCACTTTCAGGGGCTTGTCGGCCAGGTCGATGCCCAGGACGTTGGCGCCACGGCGGGCCATGGATTCGGCCAGGATGCCCCCACCGCAGCCCACGTCCACCACGGTCTTGCCCTTGATGGCGGCGTGCTGGTCGATCCAGTCCAGGCGCAGGGGATTGATCTGGTGCAGCGGACGGAATTCGCTTTCCGGGTCCCACCACTTGTGGGCCAGGTCACTGAATTTGGCGAGTTCTTGGGGGTCGGCGTTCGTCATGGACGAGATGCTACCCAAAGGACCGCCCGCTTCTGGCTATCGGGGGCATTTCTTGCAGTTTTTTTGACCTGACGTGGTCTTGACGCCAGCCGACGGCGTTCACTCAGGGGAGCGCTTGAGGCGGCGATAGAGGGTGTTGCGGCTGATGCCCAGACGGCGCGCGGCTTCGGACATGTTGCCTTGGGTCGCAGCGATGACCTGCTGGATGGTCTGCTGGGAGAGGCGGCGCAGATTGGGTACTTGCAACGACGACGCGGAGGCCCCCAGGTCTGACTCCAACTGGCCAGAGGCCCGATGTGGGCCGTGCGAGGCGTTGTGGGTGTCAGCGTGACGACGGGCATCGCGTGTGGCGTCCTGCAACTCCTGTTGCATGTCGTCGGGCACGTGGCGCCAGTCGATGGCGACCTCCCTGGGCTCCAACAAGGCACAGGCGGTGCGCAGCAGGCTGTGGAGCTGGCGCAGGTTGCCGGGCCAGTGGTGCGCGGCCAGGGCCTGGTGCAGGCCGGGATGCAGTTGTGGCACCGGGGCGGCCGTGCGGCCCATGCTCTGGCAGATGTCGGCCAGCATGTGTGCCACCAGGGTGTCGAAGTCCTGGCGCTCGCGCAGGGCAGGCAGGGTGACGGTCAGGCCGTTGAGGCGGTAGAACAGGTCTTCGCGGAACTGGCCGGTGCGCACGGCTTCCCGCAGGTTGCGGTGGGTGGCGCACACCAGCACGAAGTCCACCGGGTGGGCCTTGTTGCCACCCAGGGGTACCACCATCTTGTCTTGCAGTACGCGCAGCAGGCGGGCTTGCAGGGCCAGTGGCATGTCGCCGATTTCGTCCAGAAACAGGGTGCCGCCATCGGCTTCTCGGATGCGACCGGGCGCGCCCTCGCGGCGTGCGCCGGTGAACGCGCCGCCGACATAACCAAACAGCTCGGCTTCGATCAGGGTTTCGGGCAGGGCAGCGCAGTTGAGGGCGACGAAGGGGCGGGCCGCGCGGGGCCCCTCCTGATGCAGGGCGCGGGCGAAGACTTCCTTGCCGGTACCGGATTCACCCTGGATCAGGACCGGGATGCCTTGCGCCTGTACCCGCTGGGCACGGTGGTGAGCCTCGGCCAGGCGGGTGTCGAGCGTCCGCTCGTGGTGCTGCGAGGCGTGTGATGCCGTGCGCGGAGGCGCGGCGGCGTCGGGAGGCGACGCTGGTCGTGCGGTGTGGGCGATGGACGGCGATGGCGTGTGAATGGCCGGACGCCGGGGCCAGTCGAGGCGCGCGAACAAGGACAGGCCTCGCGCGGCGCGCACACGCAGGGTGCGGCCGGGCGGCATCTGAGCCACCCGCAGGCCTGTCAGGTCGGCCAGCGTGCCGCCACCCATGGCTGGCAGCCCCAACCATTCTCGGGCCAGCTGGTTGCTGCCGACCACCCAGCCGTCGTCCGACAGGGCCACCAGGCCTTCACCCACCGCACCCAGTCCTTCGGCGTGGGCATGCAGGCGCAGCACCTGGTCGTGGCCATGGCGTGCATGGAACAGGCGGTCTTCGATCATGCGGGCGGCCGAGCGCACCAGCGCGAAGGTGTGCGGGTGCTGCCCCCGGTGGTCGCCGGAGATGTCGATCACGCCGCGCAGCCGGCCTTCCGAGGTCAACACCGGGGCGGCCGCGCAAGTGAGGAAGCTGTTGCGGGCCAGGTAGTGCTCGGCGCCGTGGATGACGACCGCCCGTTCCTCGGCCAGGGCGGTGCCGATGGCGTTGGTGCCGCGGTCGTGTTCGTGCCAGAGCGCGCCGGGCCTCAGCGAGACGCGCTCGGCGCGGGTGGCGAAATCGATGTCGCCCAAGGTGTCCAGGAGCAGACCGTGGTTGTCGGCCAGCACGACCACGTTGCCGCTGTCACGGATCTGGTCGAACACGAAGCTCATGACCGGACGGGCGTGGGCCAGCAGGTCGTGCTCGCTGGCCAGGGTTTGGCGCAGGTCGGCGGGTGTGCACAGCGGGGGCTCGCTGGCGACATCGACCGGGCTGAGGCCCGCATGGCGGCTGCGCAGCCAGGACTGCCGCAGGGTGTCGTCCACCAGCCCTGGAGGCACGTCGCCGGCGTCCATCAGGCAGCGGCGGGCCTGCAGGAGGTCCGTTTCTGACTGGTGGTGGGTGAGCTGCAGCGGCATGGCAGGGGTGGGTGGGGGAGGGTAATTCGGTCGCGGTGGACGGAGTATGGCGTGGCCGACAAGGTGACACACCCGTGGTCACCCTGTGTCATTTTGGGACAGTGTGTGCAGCGGAGACAAGGTGGCTGACACAGGGTGACAGCCACTCACGCGTCGCGGCGTCTCTGGGACAAGGGCCTGCGGCCTCGGGACGAACCCGCATTGGCACGCGCTCTGCACTCAAGGTGAGCGTCACGGCCACAAGCCTGGCTTCCTTTGCCCCTTGATCCCCTACACCTGACCTTGAGGAGACACTCGATGATCTACGCAGCACCCGGCGCCGCTGGCGCTCCCGTGGCCTACCAGACCCGCTACGACAACTTCATCGGTGGCAAGTTCGTCGCCCCGCTGGGCGGCGAGTATTTCGATGTGATCACGCCGATCAGCGGCAAGGTCTACACCCAGGCCGCCCGCTCGACCGAGGCGGACATCAATCTGGCGCTGGATGCGGCCCACGCTGCCAAAGACGCCTGGGGTGCCACCGCGCCGGCCGAGCGCGCCAACATCCTGCTGAAGATCGCCGACCGCATCGAGCAGAACCTGGAGAAGCTGGCTTATGCCGAGACGGTGGACAACGGCAAGCCCATCCGCGAAACACTGAACGCCGACATTCCGCTGGCGGTGGACCACTTCCGCTACTTTGCGGGCTGTTTGCGTTCACAAGAAGGTTCGATCAGTGAAATTGACGGCAACACCATTGCCTATCACTTCCACGAACCCCTGGGTGTGGTCGGTCAGATCATCCCCTGGAACTTTCCGATCCTGATGGCTGCCTGGAAGCTGGCTCCGGCCTTGGCCGCCGGCAACTGCGTGGTGCTCAAGCCGGCCGAGTCCACCCCCATCAGCATCTTGATCCTGGCCGAGATGATCGCCGACCTGCTGCCGGCCGGTGTGCTCAACATCGTCAATGGCTTTGGCCGTGAAGCCGGCATGCCGCTGGCCAGCAGCAAGCGCATCGCCAAGATCGCCTTCACCGGTTCCACCGCCACGGGCCGCGTGATCGCCCAGGCGGCGGCCGGCAACCTGATTCCCGCGACGCTGGAGTTGGGTGGCAAGAGCCCCAACATCTTCTTTGACGATGTCATGGCCGAAGACGATGCCTTCCTCGACAAGGCCATCGAGGGCATGGTGCTGTTCGCCTTCAACCAGGGCGAGGTGTGCACCTGCCCGTCGCGCGCGCTGATCCAGGAATCGATCTACGACCGCTTCATCGAGCGCGCCCTCAAGCGCGTGGCCGCCATCAAGCAGGGCAGCCCGCTGGACACGGACACGATGATGGGGGCCCAGGCCTCGGCCATGCAGATGGACAAGATCATGTCCTACCTGGCGGTCGGCAAGGAAGAAGGCGCCCAGGTGCTGATCGGCGGCGACCGCGCCCAGTTGGGTGGCGAGCTGAGCGAGGGCTATTACATCCAGCCGACGCTGTTCAAGGGCCACAACCAGATGCGCATCTTCCGCGAGGAAATCTTCGGCCCGGTGCTGGCCGTGACGACCTTCAAGAACGAGGCCGAAGCCATGGCCATTGCCAACGACACGCCGTATGGCCTGGGCGCGGGCGTGTGGACCCGTGACGGCAGCCGTGCCTACCGCTTTGGCCGCGGCATCCAGGCCGGTCGCGTCTGGACCAACTGCTATCACGCCTACCCGGCACACGCCACCTTCGGTGGTTACAAGGAATCTGGCATCGGTCGTGAGACCCACAAGATGATGCTCGATCACTACCAGCAGACCAAGAATCTGCTGGTGAGCTACAGCCCCAACAAGCTGGGCTTCTTCTGACATGAACAGGGCTCCACAAGGGCCCTGGTTGGAGGTGGGGCGGCTTGGCCGCCCCTTTTCTTTCTCGTAAGGGAAGAGATCGCAACATGATTGAACGTGTGGTCGCCACCGAGGTGGCAGAGTTGCTGATCCGGGGCTTGCGTCAGCGGCATGGCGACGTGATGTTTTACCTCTCGCATGGTTGCTGTGACGGCAGCACACCCATGTGTTTGAAGCGCGGGGAAATGTCGCTCAGTGAGGGCGACGTGCAACTGGGCGAGGTGCTGGGCGTACCTTTTCACGCCAGCCGCATGCAGCTGGATTACCTGGGTGATGCGCAGTTGACGCTGGATGTGCGCTCAGGCAGCCTGGGCACGATGTCGCTGGAAGACGCCGATGGCCTGCACTTTGTGCTCCGATCCCGCAAGTTGAGCGCAGCCGAGTTGGCAGATTTGTCCCCCGTGTGCTGAGGTGCATGGCGGCGGCCCGCTGCCGGGCCGCCTGACTTGTGACACAGTGGCGCCTGCATCAACCTGCTTGAGTCGACCTTCCATGAGCACCATCGTTTACGGCATCCCCAACTGCGACACCGTCAAGAAGGCCCGCGCCTGGCTGAGCGAGCAAGGCGTGGACTACAGCTTCCATGACTACAAGAAGCAGGGCGTGCCTGCCGATCGCGTCGATGCCTGGATCGCGTCAGTGGGGTGGGAACCGCTGGTGAACCGCCAGGGTACGACGTGGCGCAAGTTGGACGAGGCGACGAAGGCCGGCGTGGCGGATGCGGCCAGCGCCAAGGCCTTGATGCTGAGCCAGGCCAGTGTCATCAAGCGCCCGGTGATCGAGCGCGATGGCGTGGTTGTGTCGGTCGGTTTTGGCGCCAAACGGCTCGACGAACTGGCCACCCGCTTGACGAGCTGATCCAGGTCTGCTCGACCTCCGCGGACAGATTCACGCCAGCAACTGCCTCAGCACAAAGGGCAGGATGCCGCCGTGCTGGTAGTAGCTCACCTCAATCGGCGTGTCGATGCGTAACTTCACGTTGACCGTCTCAGTTTGGCCATCGCTGCGCTGGACGATCAACTTCGCATCCGCCTGGGGCTCGATCGCCTGGCCGAGGTCAATGCTGATGACCTCGTCGCCCCGCAGGCCCAGGGACTGCCAGCTGTCGTCGCCCTTGAACTGCAGGGGTAGCACCCCCATGCCGACCAGGTTGGCGCGGTGGATGCGCTCGAAGCTGCGCGCCACCACCGCTTTGATGCCCAGCAGTTGCGTGCCCTTGGCCGCCCAGTCGCGGCTGGAGCCGGTGCCGTACTCCTCACCCCCAAAGATGACCGTGGGGATGCCAGCTGCCTGATAGGCCATGGCCGCATCGTAGATGGGCAGTTTCTGGCCCTGTAGCGGACCGGTGTGCTGGAACAGCGTCAGGCCACCTTCTTCGCGGCTGCCGTCGGCCTGCGGCGGGATCATCAGGTTCTTGATGCGGACATTGGCAAAGGTGCCCCGCATCATCACCTCGTGGTTGCCGCGACGTGAGCCGTAACTGTTGAAGTCCGTTTTTTGCACGCCTTGCGCCTGCAGGTACTGGCCAGCCGGCGAGGTGGCCTTGATGGAGCCGGCCGGGGAGATGTGGTCCGTGGTGATCGAGTCACCGAACAGCGCCATGATGCGTGCCTGCTGTACGCCCAGCGCGGCGGCCTTGGGCTGAGGTTCGAAGCCGTCAAAGAAGGGCGGGCGGGCGATATAGGTGCTTTGCGGCCAGGTGTAGACCTGACCACTCACGCCCTTGGTCTGCTCCCACAGCTTGCCAGGCTTGGTGGTGACCTTCTCGTAGTTCTTGCGGTAGGCCTTGCCATCCATGGCGTACTTGAGCAGCTTGTAGATCTCGTCGCTGCTCGGCCAGATGTCGCCCAGGTAGATGTCCCGCAGTTTGCCGTCTTTGCCTTTGCCCTGGCCGACCGGTTCGGTCATCAGATCGCGGGTGACCGTGCCGGCAATCGCGTAGGCGACCACCAGGGGCGGGCTGGCCAGAAAGTTGGCTTTCAGATTGGGGTGGATGCGCGCCTCGAAATTGCGGTTGCCCGACAGCACGGCGGCACACACCAGGTCGTTTTGGACGATGGTCTCGTTGAGCTCGGGCGTCAGGTCGCCGGCGTTGCCGATGCAGGTCGTGCAGCCATAGGCGGCCACCGCAAAGCCGAGCTTTTCCAGATAGGGCAGCAGCCCGGCCTTCTCCAGGTACTCGGTGACGATGCGCGAGCCCGGGGCCAGCGAGGTCTTGATGTGCGGCTGCACGCGCAAACCGGCCTTCACGGCCTTCTTGGCCAGCAGCCCGGCCGCCAGCAAGACGCTGGGGTTGGAGGTGTTGGTGCAAGACGTGATGGCCGCGATCAGGATGTCGCCGTGGCTGAGCGTGAGCGCCCCTGTGGGGGCATCGGCCGAGGCCGTGACGGCATTCTCAGGGGCGGCGCGCATGGTGGGGCGGTCGGACACCATCTCCGCCACATCACGCGGCGCCCCTTGGGGCAGCGGAGGCCGGATCAGGCACGCGTTCACGCCTGATTCGACCACCGGATGGCGCTGCGCCAATGACGCCGCCGGCTGGTTGAATCCGTTCTCGGCGGTGGACTTGGTCAACAGCTCGGCGAAATTGCGGGCCATCTGGCCCAGCTCCACGCGGTCCTGCGGGCGCTTGGGGCCGGCCAGCGAGGGCGTCACGCTGCCCAGGTCGAGCTTGACCACGCTGGAGTAGTCGATCTCTCCGGCATCCGGGACGCCGAACAGCTCCTGGGCCCGGAAGTACGCTTCGAAAGCCTGGCGCTCGGCCTTCGTGCGACCCGTACCCTTGAAATACTCGACGGTTTTCTCATCGACGGGGAAGAAGCCCATGGTGGCGCCATACTCGGGCGCCATGTTGCCGATGGTGGCCCGGTCCGGCACGCTCAGCGAGCGGGTGCCTTCCCCGAAAAACTCGACGAACTTGCCCACCACCTTGGCCTTGCGCAGCAACTCGGTGACGGTCAGCACCAGATCGGTGGCGGTCACCCCCTCGCGCAGGCGCCCGGTCAGCTCCATGCCCACCACATCGGGCGTCAGCAGGTACACCGGCTGCCCCAGCATGGCGGCTTCGGCCTCAATGCCCCCCACGCCCCAACCGACCACGCCAATGCCGTTGATCATCGTGGTGTGGCTGTCGGTGCCCACCAGCGTGTCGGGGTAGGCCACGCCGTCGGCGGTCTGGTGCACACCGCGCGCCAGGTACTCCAGGTTCACCTGGTGGACGATGCCAAACCCCGGGGGCACGACCCCAAAGGTGTCAAAGGCCTGCATGCCCCATTTCATGAACTCGTAGCGCTCGGCATTGCGCTGGAACTCCAGCTTCATGTTCAAGTCCAGCGCCTTCTTGTCACCGTAGTGGTCGATCATCACCGAGTGATCCACCACCAGGTCCACCGGCACCAGTGGCTCGATGCGCTTGGGGTCCTTGCCCAGCGCGTCGGCCACATTGCGCATGGCGGCCAGGTCGGCCAGCAAGGGCACGCCGGTGAAGTCCTGCAGCACCACGCGCGACACCACAAACGGGATCTCGTCCGTGCGGGGCGCGTTGGGTTGCCAGTGGGCCAGTTGCCTGACATGCTCGGCGGTGACCTTGTGCCCGTCGCAGTTGCGCAGCACCGACTCCAGCACGATGCGGATCGACACGGGCAGACGCCGGATGCCCGGGTAGGTCTGGGCCAGGGCCGGCAGGGAGTGGTACTGCAGCGAGGTGCCCGCTGAGGTCTGGAAGGACTTCAGGGTGTGGGCAAAGGCATGCGGCGAGGTCTGCGCGTGAGAGTCTGTGGCCATGAAGTCCCTCCGTATCGTGGTCGATGTTCCGGGGCAAAGCGAGCTTCATTCTGACAGCAAGCCCATGCGGTGGACAATATGGCCCGTGTGGCCATGCCACGTGTGCAGGATTGAATCTGGTGCGGAAGACGTCGAACAAACAAAGTGGTGCGGCAGACTGGTTTCTGATCGCGATGGTGGGCGCGGTGCTGCTGGCGTCGTTCGTGCCCGACTGGGGGCGCAGCGACGGCCCTCTGCACCTGGGACAGGTGACCGACATCGGCGTCTTCCTGCTCTTTTTCCTGCACGGCATGGGCCTGTCCACCGACAGTCTCAAAACCGGCGCCAGCAAGTGGAAGCTGCACCTGCTGGTGCAGGCCTGCACCTACGTCATTTTCCCGATCTGGTGGGCCGTGCTGGCGCTGGTGGGCGGGCGCTGGATTTCGCACGACCTGTTGATGGGCTTCTTTTACCTGGCGGTCTTGCCGTCCACCGTGTCCTCGTCGGTCGCGATGACCGCGCTGGCCCGGGGCCATGTGGCGGCCGCCGTGCTCAACGCCACCTTGTCCACCTTGCTCGGCGTGTTCCTGACGCCCTTGCTCGTCAGCCTGGTCATGAGTGGCCAGGGGCAGCACATGGACATCAGCCAGACGATGTTGAAGGTGGCACAGATGCTGTTGCTGCCTTTCGTGATTGGCCACCTGCTGCGACCCTGGTTAGGGGCCTTCTTTGCGCGCATCAAGCGCTACACCACCATCTTTGACCGCGGCGTGATCGTGCTGATGGTGTGGGCCGCTTTCAGCGACTCGGTGGCCGATGGCCTATGGACCAAGCATGGCCCGGTCTTGCTGGCGCAGGCCCTGCTGGGTGCAGCGGTCTTCCTGTTCCCGATGCTGTGGTTCAGTCGCAAGGTGGCTCGTGCGTTGGGATTTGACCTGCCTGACGAGATCGTGGCGGTGTTCTGCGGCTCGAAGAAGACCCTGGCTTCGGGCATGCCGATGGCCAAACTGCTCTTTGGTGGCAACGCGGCCATGGGCGTCCTGATCTTGCCGATCATGCTCTACCACCAGATGCAATTGTTCGTGTGCGCGGTGCTGGCGCGCCGGTATGCCGCCCGCGTCAGCAAGCAGGTGGCGTGAGCAAGCTTTTTGCCACATCGTGACATGAGCGAGGTCATCTACACACCGCCGCCTGATGAGGGGCTGGACCTGATCCACGTGGACGAGGCCCTCATCGTCGTCAACAAGCCCGAAGGCCTGCTCTCGGTGCCGGGACGCGGAGAGGACCGGCAGGACTGCATGGTGCACCGCGTGCAGCAGCGCTTCCCCGAGGCGCTCACCGTGCACCGGCTCGACATGGCCACTTCAGGTCTGCTGGTGTTCGCCCGAGGCGAGGCCATGCAGCGGGCCTTGAGCGTGCTGTTCCAGGATCGCCAGGTGGACAAGCGCTATGTGGCGGTTGTCCAAGGCTTGCTGGCGCAGGACCACGGCGAGGTCAACTTGCCGCTGATCGCCGACTGGCCGAACCGGCCGCGTCAGATGGTGTGCTTCGAGCGGGGCAAGCCTTCTCAGACGCTGTACGAGGTGCTGGCCTGCGACCCGCAGAAAGACGAGACCCGTGTGGCGCTCACGCCGGTGACTGGACGGTCGCACCAGTTGCGCGTGCACATGCTGGCGCTCGGACATCCGATGCTGGGCGACCCCTTCTATGGCGATGCCGACAGCCAGGCCCGTGCGCCCCGACTGCTCCTGCACGCGGAGGCTTTGAGCCTGCCGCACCCGGTTTCCGGCGAGCGGGTGCATTGGGCCTGTGCCGCGCCTTTTTAAGACCGCAGACCGTGTCAGGTGCCCACATGACAGGCCTGTCATGGATTGGCCCCGCAGGTGAAAGGTGGCAAAATCCAAGGTTTTGGCTAGAGTCCCCGGGGTGCCATGAGCGCAGTCGTCATCAGCGGAACTGGTTTGTACCAGCCGCCTTACACCATCACCAACGCCGAGCTCGTTGAGGCCTTCAACGCTTACGTTGACCAGTACAACGCCGAGCACGCCGCCGAGATCGAGGCCGGCTCCCTGACGGCCCTGGCCCACTCCAGCGTCGAGTTCATCGAAAAGGCCTCGGGCATCAAGCAGCGCTACGTGATGGAAAAGTCGGGCATCCTCGACCCCACACGCATGTACCCGCGCCTGCAGCCACGGGGCGACGACGAACTGTCCATCCTGGCCGAGATCGGCGTGGAAGCCGCCAAGAAGGCCATGGCCGCCGCCGGCAAGACCGGTGCCGACATCGACGCCGTGATCTGCTCGTGCTCCAACCTGCAGCGCGCCTACCCGGCCATCGCCATCGAAATCCAGAACGCCATCGGCGCCAAGGGCTACGGCTACGACATGAACGTGGCCTGCTCGGCCGCCACCTTCGGTCTGGAGCAGGCGGTCAACGCCATCAAGTCGGGCTCCGCCAAGTGCGTGCTGGTGATCAACCCCGAAATCACCTCGGGCCACCAGGAGTGGAAAGACCGCGACTGCCACTTCATCTTCGGTGACGTGGCCACCGCCACCATCGTCGAGCGCGCCGAGACCGCCACCTCGGCCGAGCAGTGGGAAGTGCTGGGCTCCAAGCTGGCCACCCAGTTCTCCAACAACATCCGCAACAACTTCGGCTATCTCAACCGCAGCGAAGACAGCGACCCGAAGGCCCGCGACAAGACCTTCCGCCAGGAAGGCCGCAAGGTCTTCAAGGAAGTGGTGCCCATCGCCGCCGCCCACATCGAGTCCGAACTGACCGAGCTCAATTTGGCTCCCACTGACGTGCGCCGCTTCTGGCTGCACCAGGCCAACCTGTCGATGAACCAGCTCATCGTCAAGAAGTTGACCGGTGGCGAAGTCACCCCCGATGTCGCCCCGCTGATCCTGGACGAGTACGCTAACACCTCGTCGGCCGGCTCCATCATCGCCTTCCACTTGCACAAGAGCGATCTGAAGGCCGGTGACCTGGGCGTGATCTGCTCCTTCGGTGCGGGTTACTCGGTCGGCTGCGTGGTCGTGCGCAAGCGCTGATCCTGGCCTGACCCTCCCTGCAGCGGCCCGTCTGGTTGTCCAGCGGGCCGTTTGTCCATCCTGACGACTCTGGCTTTTTCTGCTTTCATGAGCGGCGATTTCACCTTCTACTGGCACGACTACGAAACCTTCGGCAAGGTGCCGCGGCGCGACCGTCCCTCGCAGTTCGCGGGCATCCGCACCGATGCCGACCTGAACGAGGTGGGCGAGCCGTTGATGCAGTACTGCGCCCCCGCGCCCGACTACCTGCCCGAGCCCGAAGCCTGCCTGCTGACCGGCATCCTGCCGCAGACCTGTCTGGAGCAGGGCGTGCCTGAGCACGCCTTTGCCCAGGCCATCGCCCAGGAGCTGGCCCTGCCCCACACCATCGGTGTGGGCTACAACACCATCCGCTTTGACGATGAGGTCACGCGACACCTGTTCTGGCGCAACCTCATCGACCCTTATGCCCGCGAATGGCAGAACGGCTGCGGCCGCTGGGACCTGCTGGACGTGGTGCGCACCACCTGGGCGCTGCGCCCCGAAGGCATCCAGTGGCCCCAGCACGACGACGGCCGCCCGTCTTTCAAGCTGGAGCACTTGACCGCGGCCAACGGCCTGAGCCACGAGGCTGCGCACGACGCCTTGTCCGACGTACGGGCCACCATCGCGCTGGCCCGTCTGCTCAAACAGGCCCAGCCGCGTCTGTGGGACTTCTGCCTGAAGCTGCGCAAGAAAGACGCCATGCTGGCCGAAGCCGGGCTGGATCAGCCCCGCTCGCACTGGAAACCTTTCCTGCACATCTCGGGCATGTTCAGCCACGAGCGCGGTTGCATGGCCCTGGTGTGGCCGCTGGCCCAGCATCCCAGCAACAAGAACGAGATCCTGGTGTGGGACCTCGCGCACGATCCGCGTGAGCTCTTCACCCTCAGCGCCGAGGAGCTGCGCCTGCGCCTGTTCACCAAGACCGCCGACTTGCCCGAAGGCGTGACCCGCCTGCCGCTCAAGAGCGTGCACATCAACAAGTCGCCCATCGTGGTCGGCAACCTCAAGGTACTGACGCCCGCCTTGTGCCAGACGTGGGGCATCGACGTGGCCCAGGCGATGGCGCACGCCGAATGGGCGGCCGCGCAAGGCCCGAGCATGGATGGCATCTGGGCCGAGGTCTTCGCCCGTCCCGAACGTTCGCTCGACACCGATGTGGACGAGGACCTCTACGGCGGTTTCGTCGGCAATGAAGACCGGCGCGTGCTGGAGCGTCTGCGCGTGCTCTCCGGTGAGCAACTGGCCGACAAGCACCCCGGCTTTGTCGACGAGCGACTTGACGAACTGTTCTTCCGCTACCGCGCTCGCAACTTCCCTGACACCCTCAACGAGGCCGAGTTGGCTCGCTGGCATGCCCTGCGCGTGGCGCGCCTGCACGAGGGGCAGGGCGGCAGCCTGTCACTGCAAGCCTTCTTCGAGCGCATCGACGCGCTGAGCGAAACCCTGTCTGACGATGACGAGCGCGGCCAGGACATCCTGGGGGCGCTGTACGACTATGCCGAACAGATCGCGCCCTGAAAGCCGCCCGTCGGTGACGCCGCTGGTGCCGCATCACCGCAGCACGCCGCCACACCTCAAGTACCTCAGCGGCTACCCGGCCCACCTGTTGCAGCAGGTGCAGGGCCTGATCGACGACGGCAAGCTGGGCGACATGTTGGCGCGGCGCTACCCCGATCAGCACGAGGTCCGTACCGACAAGGCCCTGTACGACTATGTGATGGACCTCAAGCAGCGCTACCTGCGCAGCAGCGAGCCGCTCAGCAAGATCGCCTTTGACAGCAAGATCAAGGTCATCGCGCACGCGCTGGGCACGCACACCATGGTCTCACGCGTGCAGGGCGGCAAGCTCAAGGCCAAGCGCGAGATTCGGGTTGCCAGCCTGTTCAAGGAGACGCCGCCTGAGTTCCTGGAGATGATCGTGGTGCATGAACTTGCCCACCTCAAGGAGCGCGAGCACAACAAGGCTTTCTACAGCCTGTGCACGCACATGGCACCGCAGTACCACCAGCACGAGTTCGATCTGCGGCTGTGGCTGGTGGCTCAGGAGTTGGGGCTCCTGGGCGCCAAGGGCCCAGCTGGAGGCTGAAGCCCTGGTCAGGTTGGGGGTCAGTTGAACAGCCGATCAATGAACGAGCGCAGCGTGTCTTCGCCCTCGCTGGCCGAGGCACCCGAGGCCGGTGGGGTCGGAATCAGGCTGCGATCGATCGGTGTCTCGTCTACGCCCAACTCTGTGAGGAAACCGCCTTCGGCCCACTCCGTATAGCGCCAACCCGTAGGCAGGCTGACGACACCCTCAGGCGCACTCAGTGTGCGCACAGGCTCATTGCGCAGCGCCGTGCTCATGAACTGGATCCAGGCTGGCAGCGCCAGAGAGCCGCCGGAGGCATGGGTGCCCAGGCTGCGTGGCGTGTCGTAGCCAAACCAGACCACGGCAACCAGATTGGGCTGAAACCCTGCAAACCACGCGTCCACCACGTCGTTGGTGGTGCCGGTCTTGCCATAGAGATCAGGGCGACGCAGTTGCGCCTGCGCCTTGGCAGCGGTACCGCTGCGAGCCACCTCATTGAGCAAGGTGGCAGTGAGAAATGCATTGCGGGCCGGGATGACACGCTGGGACTCGTCAGCCACCTTGGGTTTGGCTTCGAACACCACCTTGCCCTGACCATCCTGAATTTTCTGGATCAGCACAGGGTTGACCGACAGGCCGCCGTTGGCAAAGACTGCATAGGCGCTGGCCATCTGCATCGCTGTGGTCGAACCAGAGCCCAGTGCCAACGTGAGGTTGGCGGGTTGCTTGTCCACATCAAAGCCGAAATGTCCCGTCCATTGACGCGCGGCCTCCGGGCCCATCAACTGAACCAGACGGATGCTGACCAGGTTCTTGGATTTGGCCAATGCAATGTGCAGCGGCGTGGGGCCGTCGGCACTGCCGTCCGCGTTACTGGGCGTCCAGTCCCCCACATTGGTCAGCGGGGCATCGTTGATCAGGGTCTCCGGCATCACGCCGTTCTCAAGCGCGGCGGAATACAGGAAGGGCTTGTAGGTGGAGCCGGGTTGACGCCAGCCCTGGGTGACGTGGTTGAACTGGTTGCGCTGAAAGTCAAACCCGCCGACCAGCGCCCGAATCTGGCCATCGTGCGGGTCCATGGCCACCAACGCCCCTTCGGCCTGTGGCCATTGCGTGATCACCCAGTCCTGACCCTGCTGCATGACACGCACCACCGAACCGCGCTCCAGTCGCAAGGTGGCGCGCGCCTTGGCCGATAGGCCAGCTTGGGCCTGGCGCAGGCCTTTGCCGCTGATCTGCAGCACGTCACCGGAGGCCAGCACCACCGTCACCTGCTTGCTGCTGGCCTGCGTCACCAGCGCCACGCGCAAGGTTTCGTCATCGTTGTAATCCGCCAGCAACTGGGCCAGCGCGGGGTCCTGGTCGTCCAGATCAGCTGGCAGGTCCTCCTGCGCTTCGGGACCACGCCAGGCCAAGCGCAGCTCTCGATCGATCAGGGTCTTGCGCACGGCCTTCCACGCAGCCTGCTGGTCGGCCGCACGCAGCGTGGTCACCACCTTCATGCCACTGGTGTACGCCGACTCACCATACTGGGCATACACCTGGGCACGCGCCATCTCGGCCACATACTCGCCGTGCACGTCCATCTCGCCAGGGTTGCGCACATCCAGCTTCTCGGCCTTGGCGGCGGTGTACACGATGTCGTCGATCACGCCTTCGGCACGCATGCGTGACAGCACGACCAGCTGGCGATCCTTGGCGCGCTTGGGGCTCTTGATCGGGTTGGCGTACGCCGGATTTTGTGGCAAGCCGGCCAGCATGGCGCATTCAGCCACCGACAACTGGGAGATGGGCTTGCCGAAGTAGGTGCGGGCGGCCTCGGCAAAGCCGTAGGTGCGTGCCCCCAGGTAGATCTGGTTCATGTAGAGCTCCAGGATCTGGTCCTTGCTCAGCTGCTGCTCGATGCGCAGCGACAGCAAGGCCTCCTTGAGCTTGCGTGACAGCGTCCGTTCGCGCGTCAGGAAGAAGGTGCGGGCCACCTGCTGGGTGATGGTCGATGCCCCCTGGGTGCGGCCGCCCGTGGCATTGGCCACGATGGCGCGCAGCACGCCAATCACGTCGATGCCAGGGTGCTCGTAAAAGCGCGAATCCTCAACCGCCAGCAGACTGTCGCGCATCATCTTCGGAAACTGTTCGATGCGCAGGTACTCGCGCTTCTCCTGGCCAAAGCCACCGATCTCTACCCCGTCGGCGGTGTAGACGCGCAAAGGTTGCTTGGGCTGGTAGTTGGCCAGGCTGCTGGTGTCGGGCAATTGGGGCAGCAGCACCATCACCGTGGCGCCCAAGGCCAGCACGCCAGCCAGACACAGAGCAAACAGGGCCCACAGGGCACGGCGCAGCCAGCGGGAAGCGCCACCGCGCTGGGTCGCAGAATCGGACATACAGCAAGGCCGGCACCGAAGGGTGCCATCGAGTCAGCAAACGCGCATTATGGCTGCTGCCAGATCTGCCTTTGCAAGGAGATGTGAGCCGGCCCGAGCCGGCTCATGGTGCACATGTCAATGCCAGGTCTCGGCCAGCAGGCGGCTGTAATGCACCCCCGAGCGTCCCAGCACGGCCTCGAACGCGGCGGGGGAGGCCACGTTGGGTTGCTTGAGCAGGTCCACGGCCTCGCTGCTCCAGGGGCTGGCTGACACCATGTCGCCCATCATGGCGCTCAAGGTGGTCAGCACATCGGGCAGTCGCAGCACCTTGGCTGGGCGGTGGCCCAGTTGGCGGCGCAGGCTGGCAATGAAGTCCCCCAGTTGCACGGCTTGGGGGCCCACGCAAGGCAGGGGGCCGGGCGGCTGTGGGCTGGTCTGGAGCAGGTTCACCACCGCATCGGCCAGATCGGTCACGGCCACCGGCTGCACCCGCGCATCGATCACGGGCCCGGGCAGCAGGGCCACCGGCAGCTTGGCCAGGTTGACGAACAGGGCACTGCTGTCACCGCCTTTGCCGAACACGATGCTCGGCCTCAGGATGGTGGCTGACAGCCGGCCTGAGGCCACCAGGCCCTGCAGATGCTTCTCGGCGGCCAGTTTGGTTTGCGCGTACTGGGTGGCGCTGTGCTCGATGCCCAGTGCGGAAACCTGAATGACCCTGGGGACGCCGGCTTCGGCACACGCATCGAACAAGGCCTTGGGGGCATCGGTGTGAACCGCCGTGATGGGACGACCACTGGTGCTACGCAGGATGCCAACGGCGTTGATCACCGCGTCCACATCACGGACCCGAGGCAACCAGTCGGCCATCTGCACATCGCGGGCGTAATTCACCGCGACGCGATCGCGCTCACCCGCCCGCACCGACGAGACGCCGCCGATGACCTGATGTCCCGCACGAACCAAGGCGCGCTCCAGGTGGCTGCCGACGAAACCACGCGCACCGCACAGCAGGATTTTCATGGCTCGCTCCTCCACTCAACGTCACAAACGATTCGATTCAAAGTCATGTGAGGAGTGTGCCGTGTGCAGCACGCCGCCGCGCATTTGACGCACTTGTGAATCGTTTTTGAGTCTGATGAGGCCAGGCGAGGTGGCGTCATGGCGCAGAGCGAGGGACATTTGCCTTGTCCAGAACGCAAAAAAGCCCGCCGAGTTACCCCGGCGGGCTTTGGGTGTCAGCTCAGCGCTGCGTCAGGGACACAAGGCTCAGGCCTGCACAGTCTTGGCGGTCTCCACGTACTCTTCAATCTGGTTGAAGTTCATGTACTTGTAGACGTTGTCGGCATCCTTGGCCACCACACCGATTTCAGCCATGTACTCGGCCGGGGTCGGCAGCTTGCCCAGCTTGGACGCGACGGCGGTCAGTTCGGCCGAGCCCAGGAACACGTTGGTGTTCTTGCCCAGGCGGTTCGGGAAGTTACGGGTCGACGTGGAGATACAGGTCGAGCCTTCCTTGATCTGAGCCTGGTTACCCATGCACAGCGAGCAGCCCGGCATTTCGGTGCGGGCACCGGCTTGGCCGAAGGTGTTGTAGTAGCCTTCCTTGGTCAGCTCGGCGGCGTCCATCTTGGTGGGCGGTGCCACCCACAGACGCACCGGGATGTCCTTCTTGCCTTCCAGCAGCTTGCCGGCGGCGCGGAAGTGACCGATGTTGGTCATGCACGAACCGATGAAGGCTTCGTCGATCTTGGTGCCAGCGACTTCGGACAGGAACTTGGCGTCGTCCGGGTCGTTCGGGCAGCAGACGATCGGCTCCTTGATGTCGTTCAGGTCGATCTCGATGACGGCAGCGTATTCCGCGTCGGCATCGGCTTCCAGCAGGTTGGGGTTGGCCAACCAAGCTTCCTGGGCCTTGATGCGGCGCTCCAGGGTGCGGGCGTCCTGGTAACCGTTGGCGATCATGTTCTTCATCAGAACGATGTTCGACTTCAGGTACTCGGCCACGGGCTCCTTGTTCAGCTTGATGGTGCAACCAGCAGCCGAACGCTCAGCGGAAGCGTCAGACAACTCGAACGCTTGCTCGACCTTCAGGTCAGGCAGACCTTCGATTTCGAGGATGCGGCCCGAGAAGATGTTCTTCTTGCCGGCCTTGGCCACGGTCAGCAGACCAGCCTTGATGGCGTACAAGGGGATGGCATGCACCAGGTCACGCAGGGTGACGCCAGGCTGCATTTGGCCCTTGAAGCGCACCAGCACCGACTCAGGCATGTCCAGCGGCATCACGCCGGTGGCGGCGCCGAAGGCGACCAGGCCCGAACCAGCGGGGAAGGAGATGCCGATCGGGAAGCGGGTGTGCGAGTCGCCACCGGTGCCGACGGTGTCAGGCAACAGCAGACGGTTCAGCCACGAGTGGATCACGCCGTCGCCCGGACGCAGGGCCACGCCGCCGCGGTTCGAGATGAAGGCGGGCAGTTCGCGGTGCATCTTCACGTCCACGGGCTTCGGATAAGCCGCGGTGTGGCAGAACGATTGCATGACCAGGTCAGCCGAGAAGCCCAGGCAAGCCAAGTCCTTCAGCTCGTCACGGGTCATCGGGCCGGTGGTGTCTTGCGAACCAACGGTGGTCATCTTGGGCTCGCAGTAGGTGCCCGGACGCACGCCCTTGCCTTCTGGCAGACCGCAGGCGCGGCCGACCATCTTCTGTGCCAGGGTGAAGCCCTTGCCGCTGTCGACCGGTGCCTGGGGCAGGCGGAAGACGGTGGAGGCGGGCAGGCCCAGGAACTCACGAGCCTTGCTGGTCAGCGAGCGGCCGATGATCAGATTGATACGGCCACCAGCCTGGACTTCGTCCAGCAGCACTTGCGACTTCAGTTGGAAGTTGGCGATGACTTCGCCGTTCTTCTCGATCTTGCCGTCATAGGGGAAGATGTCGATGACATCGCCCATTTCCATCTTGGACACGTCCACTTCGATGGGCAGGGAGCCAGAGTCTTCTTGCGTGTTGAAGAAGATGGGGGCGATCTTGCCACCCAGGGTCACGCCGCCGAAGCGCTTGTTGGGCACGAAGGGGATGTCTTCGCCGGTGGCCCAGATCACGCTGTTGGTGGCGGACTTGCGCGACGAGCCGGTGCCGACCACGTCGCCGACGTAGGCCACCAGGTTGCCCTTCTTCTTCAGGTCTTCGATGAACTGGATCGGGCCGCGCTTGCCGTCTTCTTCGGGCTTGAAGGCCGCGTCAGGACGGGTGTTCTTGAGCATCGCCAGATAGTGCAGCGGGATGTCAGGACGGCTCCAGGCATCGGGAGCGGGCGACAGGTCGTCGGTGTTGGTTTCGCCAGGCACCTTGAACACGGTCACGGTGATCTTCTTGGCAACCGGAGGACGGCTGGTGAACCACTCGGCATCGGCCCAGGACTGGATCACGGCCTTGGCGTTGGCATTGCCACCCTTGGCGAGTTCGGCGACGTCGTGGAAGAAGTCGAACATCAGCAGGGTCTTCTTGAGCGCGTCAGCGGCGATGGTGCCGACTTCAGCGTCGCCCAGCAGGTCGATCAGGGGCTTGACGTTGTAGCCGCCGACCATGGTGCCGAGCAGCTCGGTGGCCTTGGCGCGCGAGATCAGGCCGACCTTGATTTCGCCGTCAGCGACAGCGGTCAGGAAGGAGGCCTTGACCTTGGCCGCATCGTCCACGCCGGGGGGGACGCGGTGGGTCAGCAGGTCCAGCAGGAACGCGTCTTCGCCAGCGGGCGGGTTCTTGATCAGCTCGATCAGTTCAGCAGTTTGCTGGGCCGACAGGGCCAGAGGAGGGATACCGAGGGCGGCGCGCTCGGCAACGTGTTCGCGATAGGCTTGCAACATGGTGTTCACCTGGTGTTGAGGGGCAAGAAGTTCGAACGCGGATCCGACATGCGGATCCTCAAAAATGAATCACCGCCGTGGGGCAGAAAACGCGTCGCTCGCGTGGAAAGGTCATTTCCGTGCAGCCCGTTATTTTCGCCCACCACAGCGGTGAATGTCACGAAAACGACGTGAAATCACGCAATTTCACGTCGCTCATCGTCTGAAAAACCCCATCAGTTGCTGGCTGGGCCAAACAGCGAGGGGCGCGGGGTGTTGCGCAGGTCGGCTTCGGCGGCCCGTTGCACGTCATGCACACAGCCATCGACCAGTCGGCGACCGGCCTTTGGGTCCATCACCATCGACTTGGTCAGGATCTGGATCAGCAGGGCATTGCCCTTGACGTCTTCCAGACGCACGGCGCCGGTGCTCGACACCACAGGCTTCATGACCCAAGCCTGGCGGTCCAGTTTCAGGTCGAAGTAGCCGGCGTGGCGCTCGCTGCGGTCCACGGACACGGACTTGCCGAATTCGCAGGCGTAGCGCCCGGTCAGCACGCGCTCGGCTGCCTGCAGCTGCTCGGCGCTGGCTTCAGGCGGGGGCGTGAAGTTGTTGGACAGCGTCTGCTTGCTGGCGGTGGTCACGCGAGCGTGAGCCATCTGGGGGGCCAGAACGCTGGCAGCCATGCCCAACACGATGCCGGCAGTCAGGGCCAGGGTGCGGGTGCGTTGGTGGCGAGAGGTGAGTGTGCTCATGGTGTAAGGCGTGGCAGGCGTGGAACAAAGGCTGATTTTGCCGCCGATCCCGGTGTCCTGCGCGTGAACGGGGCAAGCAAATGTACGCCGCTCACGCGCAAGGTGGGAGGGGGTTTGCCTCAGAAGGTGTCGCCTGGCACGCGCACCCAGCCTTCCATGAGGATGCGGGCGCTGCGGCTCATGATGGCCTTGGTCACCGTCCACTGGCCGTTGACCTGCTTGGCCTGGGCGCCGACACGCAAGGTGCCGGAGGGGTGGCCAAAGCGCACGGCCTCACGCTCACCGCCGCCAGCGGCCTGGTTGACCAGGGTGCCGGGGATGGCGGCCGCGGTGCCGATGGCGACCGCGCAGGTGCCCATCATGGCATGGTGCAGCTTGCCCATCGACAGCGCGCGCACCAGCAGGTCCACGTCACCGGCCTCGATGGTTTTGCCGCTGGATGCGGTGTAGGTCGTGGGCGGGGCCACGAAGGCGATCTTCGGGGTGTGCTGACGGGTGGCCGCTTCT
Organism: Aquabacterium sp. G14; assembly: GCF_037482285.1. Classification (NCBI taxonomy): domain Bacteria; kingdom Pseudomonadati; phylum Pseudomonadota; class Betaproteobacteria; order Burkholderiales; family Sphaerotilaceae; genus Aquabacterium; species Aquabacterium sp. G14. The sequence continues at coordinate 118,658 of NZ_JBBEYB010000008.1, read as the reverse complement.
TCCGGCGTCTTGATCAGTCCCATGCGCAGGGCGCCGGCCACACGGATGGCCTCGAAACGCTTGAGCGCCTCGGCGTCCGTGTTGATCTGCTCACGCAGCTCGGTGCCGGTGTAGCCGATGTCGGCGGCGTTGACGAACACCGTCGGGATGCCGGCCGTGATCATCGTGGCCTTGAGCGTGCCGATGCCCGGCACTTCGAGGTCGTCCACCAAGTTGCCGGTGGGGAACATCGAGCCGCCTTCGTCGCCATCGTCGGACGGGTCCATGAATTCGAGCACGATCTCGGCGGCCGGGAAGGTCACACCGTCGAGTTCGAAGTCACCGGTTTCCTGCACCTGACCGTTGGTCACGGGCACGTGGGCGATGATGGTTTTCTGGATGTTGGCCTGCCAGACGCGCACCACGCACACACCGTTTTGCGGAATGCGCGAGGGGTCAACCAAGCCCGCGTGGATGGCGAAGGCGCCAGCCGCGGTGGACAGGTTGCCGCAGTTGCCTGACCAGTCCACAAAGGGCTTGTCGATCGAGACCTGGCCATAGAGGTAGTCCACATCGTGATCGGGCACGCTGGACTTGGACAGGATCACGCACTTGCTGGTACTCGACGTGGCCCCGCCCATGCCGTCGATGTGGGCGGCATAGGGGTCAGGGCTGCCGATGACGCGCATGAACAGCTTGTCACGGGCTGCGCCCGGCACCTGGCAGGCCTCGGGCAGGTCCTGCAGGCGGAAGAACACGCCCTTGCTGGTGCCGCCGCGGATGTAGGTGGCGGGGATTTTGATTTGTGCGGTATGAGCCATCACACGCTCCTTCAATTCACATGGTGCCGAAGCGCGCAAAGCCTTGCACAGCCTCGGTCCGATCCAGCGGACACCACGGATCTGGCTTTGCCAGTCCGTAGGTGTCGCCCCCTTGAGGGGGAGCGCCAAAGGCGCTCGGGGGGGTCACTTGTTCTCGGCGAGGAAGTCCTGAGCGAAGCGTTGCAGCACGCCACCGGCTTCGTACACCGACACTTCTTCGGCTGTGTCCAGACGGCTGGTCACCGTCACACGCTCGGTCTGACCGTTCTTGCGGTGGATCACCAGGGTAAGGTCGGCGCGCGGCTTCAGGTCGCCTTCCACGTCGAAGGTTTCGGTGCCGTCCAGGCCCAGGGTCAGGCGGGTGGTGCCCGGCTTGAACTCCAGGGGCAGCACGCCCATGCCGATCAGGTTGGTGCGGTGGATGCGCTCGAAGCCTTCGGCCACGACGGTTTCCACACCCGCCAGACGCACGCCCTTGGCAGCCCAGTCACGCGAGGAGCCCTGACCGTAGTCCGCGCCGGCGATGATGATCAGCGGCTGACGGCGGTTCAGGTAGGTCTCCATGGCCTCCCACATGCGCATGACCTGGCCTTCGGGCTCCACGCGGGCCCACGAGCCGACCTTGATCGAGCCGTCTTCCTTGCGCACCATCTCGTTTTTCAACGTCGGGTTGGCGAAGGTGGCGCGCATGGCGGTCAGGTGGTCACCGCGGTGGGTAGCGTACGAGTTGAAGTCCTCTTCCGGCAGACCCATCTTGGCCAGGTACTCACCCGCAGCCGAGCTGGCCAGGATGGCGTTCGACGGCGACAGGTGGTCGGTGGTGATGTTGTCGGGCAGGATGGCCAGCGGGCGCATCGACTTGAGCGTACGGGGGGTGGCAGCCAGGGCGCCGACACCTTCCGTGTCCCAGTAAGGCGGACGACGGATGTAGGTCGACATGGCGCGCCAGTCGTACTGCGGCGACACCTTCTCGCCCTTGTCGGCCTGGATGGCGAACATGGGTTCGTACACGGCACGGTACTGCTCAGGCTTGACAGCGGCCTTGACCACGGCGTCGATCTCTTCGTCCGACGGCCAGATGTCCTTCAGGCGGATTTCCTTGCCATCGACCACGGTCAGCACGTCGTTTTCGATGTCGAAACGGACGGTGCCGGCAATGGCGTAGGCCACCACCAGCGGGGGCGAAGCCAGGAAGGCCTGCTTGGCGTAGGGGTGGATGCGACCGTCGAAGTTGCGGTTGCCCGAGAGCACGGCGGTGGCGTACAGATCACGGTCGATGATCTCTTGCTGGATCTTGGGGTCCAGCGCGCCCGACATGCCGTTGCAGGTTGTGCAGGCAAAGGCGACGATGCCGAAGCCCAGCTTCTCCAGGTCGCCCAGCAGATTGGCTTCCTTCAGGTACAGCTCCACGGCCTTCGAGCCAGGGGCCAGCGAAGACTTCACCCAAGGCTTGCGGGTCAGGCCCAGCTTGTTGGCATTGCGGGCCAGCAAGGCGGCGGCGATCACGTTGCGCGGGTTGGAGGTGTTGGTGCACGAAGTGATGGCGGCGATGATCACGGCGCCATCGGGCATCGTACCTTCGTCGGCCTTGGGCATGGTCCATTGACCAGCGATGCCCTTGGCGGCCAGATCGCTCGTGGCCACACGGGCGTGCGGGTTCGAGGGGCCAGCCATGTTGCGCACGACGCTCGACAGGTCGAACGTCAGATCACGTTCGTACACGGCGTTCTTGAGGCTGTCCGACCACAGGCCGGCCTGCTTGGCATAGGTCTCCACCAGCTTGACCTGTTCGGCGTCACGGCCGGTCAGCGTCAGGTAGTCCAGGGTCTGCTGGTCGATGCTGAACATGGCGGCGGTGGCGCCGTATTCCGGGGCCATGTTCGAGATGGTGGCGCGGTCGCCAATGGTCAGCTTCGAAGCGCCTTCGCCGTAGAACTCGAGGTAAGCACCCACCACCTTGTTCTTGCGCAGGAACTCGGTCAGGGCCAGCACCACGTCGGTGGCGGTGATGCCGGGCTGACGTTGGCCGGTCAGCTTCACGCCGACGATTTCAGGCAGGCGCATCCACGAAGCGCGGCCCAGCATCACGTTCTCGGCTTCCAGGCCGCCCACGCCAATGGCGATCACGCCCAGCGCGTCGACGTGAGGGGTGTGCGAGTCGGTGCCGACGCAGGTGTCGGGGTAAGCCACGCCCTGGTCGGCATGGATCACGGGCGACATCTTCTCCAGGTTGATCTGGTGCATGATGCCGTTGCCCGCGGGGATCACGTCCACGTTGGCGAAGGCCTTCTTGGTCCATTCGATGAAGTGGAAACGGTCTTCGTTGCGGCGCTCTTCGATGTCGCGGTTTTTCTGGAACGCGTCGGGGTCGAAGCCACCACACTCCACGGCCAGCGAGTGGTCCACGATCAGCTGCACGGGCACGACCGGGTTCACCTTGGCGGGGTCGCCGCCTTCCTTGGCGATGGCGTCACGCAGGCCGGCCAGGTCCACCAGCGCGGTCTGGCCCAGGATGTCGTGGCAAGCCACACGGGCCGGGAACCATGGGAAGTCCAGGTCACGCTTGCGCTCGATGATCTGCGTGAGGCAGTCGGTGATGATGCTGGGATCGGCCTTGCGCACGATGTTCTCGGCGTGCACGCGGGCGGTGTAGGGCAGGGTGGCCCAGGCGCCCGGCTTGATGGCTTCCACGGCGGCTTCGGTGTCGAAATAATCGAGCGTGGTGCCGGGCAGGTTCTTGCGGTATTGGGTGTTCATGGCTGGCAGCGGTGAGGGGTGGGGCAGCGCAGGGGCGACAAGGTCAAAAGGCGCCACACGTTTTGCTCATGTGGCGCCCTTGTCCTGGCTCTTCAGAATTACTTGCGCTTCTTCAGCGGCACGAACTTCTGATCCTCTGGGCCGACATAGTTGGCCGACGGACGAATGATCTTGCCGTCAATGCGTTGCTCGATGATGTGAGCCGACCAGCCCGAGGTGCGAGCGATCACGAACAGCGGGGTGAACATGTCGGTGGGCACGCCCATCATGTGATAGCTCACGGCCGAGAACCAGTCCAGGTTCGGGAACATCTTCTTGATTTCCCACATCACCGACTCCAGACGTTCGGCGATGTTGTACATCTTCATGTTGTTCTGTTCCTTGGACAGGTCTTCCGCCACCTTCTTGATGACCACGTTGCGCGGGTCGCTCACGGTGTAGACGGGGTGACCGAAGCCGATCACGACTTCCTTCTTTTCCACGCGGGCGCGGATGTCGGCCTCAGCTTCATCCGGGTTGTCGTAGCGCTTCTGGATCTCGAAGGCCACTTCGTTGGCGCCGCCGTGCTTCGGGCCACGCAGGGCACCGATGCCGCCGCAGATGGCTGAGTACATGTCGGAGCCGGTGCCGGCCACCACACGCGAGGTGAAGGTCGAGGCGTTGAACTCGTGCTCGGCGTACAGGATCAGCGAGGTGTGCATCGCGCGCACCCAGCTGTCGCGCGGCTTCTCGCCGTGCAGCAGGTGCAGGAAGTGGCCGCCGATGGAGTCGTCATCGGTTTCGACTTCGATGCGCTTGCCGTTGTAGGCGAAGTGGTACCAGTACAGCAGCATCGAGCCCAGCGAGGCCATCAGCTTGTCAGCGATGTCACGGGCGCCAGGGTGGTTGTGGTCTTCCTTCTCGGGCTTGACGCAACCCAGCACCGACACGCCGGTGCGCATCACGTCCATCGGGTGCGACGAAGGGGGCAGCTGTTCCAGGGCGACCTTGACAGCGGCGGGCAGACCGCGCAGGGCCTTCAGCTTGGCCTTGTAGGCAGCCAGTTCGGCCACGGTGGGCAGCTTGCCGTGCACCAGCAGGTGGGCGATTTCTTCGAACTCGCTGGTGGTGGCCAGGTCAAGGATGTCGTAGCCGCGGTAGGCCAGGTCATTGCCTGTGCGGCCCACGGTGCACAGGGCGGTGTTGCCGGCAGCGGTGCCAGACAGGGCCACGGACTTCTTGGGCTTGAAACCAGGGGTGGTCGTCTCGGGGGTAGCGCTCATGGGATGTGTCTCCAGATGAGATGTGGCAACAGGGGATTTATTTTTTGGCGGCAAACAGCGCATCGAGCTTTTGCTCGAACGCGTGGTATCCGATGCGGTCGTACAGCTCTTCACGAGTCTGCATCAAGTCGACCACGTTCTTTTGATGGCCGTCACGACGGATGGCGGTGTACACGGCTTCGGCGGCCTTGTTCATGGCGCGGAAGGCGCTCAGCGGGTACAGCACCATGCCGACGCCCGTGGGGCGCAGCTCTTCCACGCTGAACAGTGGGGTCTTGCCGAACTCGGTGATGTTGGCCAGCACGGGCACGTTCACGGCCTTGCAGAACTTCTCATAGGTCGGCAGGTCGTAGGCGGCTTCGGCAAAGATGCCGTCGGCACCGGCTTCCACGCACTTGATGGCGCGCTCGATGGCAGCGTCCACACCGTGCACCTGGATCGCGTCGGTGCGGGCGATCAGGAAAAAGTCGGGATCGGTCTTGGCATCAGCGGCGGCCTTCACGCGGTCCACCATTTCTTCAGTGGTCACGATTTCCTTGCCGGGGCGGTGGCCGCAGCGCTTGGCGCCCACCTGGTCTTCAATGTGGCAAGCGGCGGCGCCCGCCTTGATCAGGCTCTTGATGGTGCGCTCGATGTTGAAGGCCGAGGGGCCGAAGCCGGTGTCGATGTCCACCAGCAGGGGGGTGTCACACACGTCGGTGATGCGGCGCACGTCGATCAGCACGTCGTCCATCGTGTTGATGCCCAGGTCGGGCAAGCCCAGGGAGCCCGCGGCCACGCCGCCACCCGACAGGTAGATGGCGCGGTAGCCCGCGCGCTTGGCCAGCAGAGCGTGGTTGGCGTTGATGGCGCCAATGATCTGCAGCGGCGATTCGTCCTTGAGGGCCTGGCGGAAGCGTGCGCCGGGGGAGGTGAGTGCCATGTGGGGTCTCCAGTGGAACGTGTCAGCGGGAATGCGGGTCTGATACGCAACGTGCGTGCCAGCCTGTGTACTGCTTGTTCAGGGTGCCAGAGAAGGGTTGTAAGTCATTGATTTGCCGAGGGGCAGGCTGGTTTTCACCCATGTGCCGTACGTGTGGTCTGTGCTGATGTTTCGCATTTGAAATGATGTTTCATTCAATCGTGAAACGCATGCACAATCCCGAACATGCTGCCTGACACCTTGCCCCGTCCTCATCCGACTCAAGCTCCGCCACGCATTGTGGCCGTGGGCTTTCGCCGCATCAACAAGATGTTGCAGGCGCTGGCGCCCGAATTTGCCGACCGTGCCGCCGTCGAGGTGCTGGACGTCGGTTTTGAGGAGGCTGTGGCCCGCGTGCGCGCCCTGCAGGCCCAACGGCCGGTGGACGTTGTGGTGGCGGCTGGCTCCAACGGTGGCTACCTGCGTCAGCATCTGGACCTGCCGGTGGTGGTGGTCAAGGTGGGCGGCTTCGACCTGATGCAGGCCTTGGCCCGCGCCAAGCGCCAGTCGTCCCGCATCGGCCTGGTCACCTACGTGGGCGTCGCTCCCGACATCCATCAGTTTGATGACCTGTTCGGCCTGGGCGTACACCAGCGCAGCTACCGCACCGAAGACGAAGCTCAGGAGGCTGTGCGCGAGTTGCAGCAGGAGGGGGTGGACGTCATCGTCGGCTCGGGCCTGTCGGCCGACATGGCCGATCAGCTGGGCCTCACCGGCATCTTTTTGTACTCGATGGACGCCGTGCGCGAGGCGCTCGAGGACGCGGTCGAGGTGGCGCGCGCCTCGCGCATCGAGCTGACCAAGCGCGAACGCCTCAACACCATTCTGGCCCAGCTCAGCGACGGCGTGATCGCGGTCGATGCGCAGGAACGCATCCAGACCCTCAATCCCACGATGGCCCAGTGGCTGGGCATCAGCCCCACGCAATGGCTGGGCCTCAAGCTCAGCGAGGTCTGTCCCGAGCTCAGCCTGCAGGCCACCTTGCGCCTGGGCACCCAGGAGCTGGAAAAGATCGAGCGCGTCAAAGGCAAGGCCCTCATCGTCAACCGGATCCCCATCGTCGAGCAAGGCGTGCTGACCGGCGCCGTGCTCAGTGGTCAGGACCCCATCTCCATCCAGCGGGTCGACCGCCACATCCGCACCCGCATCCAGCCCAACACCGTCCCGGCCCGCTACGAGCTGCAGCAACTGCTGGGTCACAGCACTGCCTTGCAGCGCGTGCAACGCATGGCCCTCAGCTGCGCCCGCAGCCAGGCCACCGTCCTCATCCTCGGCGAAAGCGGCACGGGTAAAGAGCTGGTGGCCCAAGGCATCCACATGGCCAGCGACCGGCGCGAGCTGCCCTTCGTGGCCGTCAACTGCGCCGCCGTGTCCGAAACCCTGCTCGAGAGCGAGTTGTTCGGCTACGAAGAGGGCGCCTTCACCGGCGCCCGCCGTGGCGGCAAGATCGGCCTGTTCGAGGCCGCTCACAAAGGCACCATCTTTCTCGACGAGGTCGGCGAGATGCCGCTGTCCCTGCAGTCTCGCCTCTTGCGCGTGTTGCAAGAGCGCGAGGTGCTGCGCGTCGGCGCCACCGAGCCCACCCCCGTCAACGTCCGCGTGATCGCCGCCACGCACCGCAACCTGCTGCGCCATGTCGAAGAGGGCAGCTTCCGGCAAGACCTGTTCTACCGCCTCAACATCCTGCGCATCGACATGCCCCCGCTGCGCGACCGGCTCGACGACCTGCCCGAGCTCGTGCGCGCCTTGCATCGCAAGGTTTGCACCCGCCTCGACCTCGATCCCGCGCGCACCGACGCCATCGCCGCCGCACTGATCGCCCAGGCCCCGTCCTACCACTGGCCCGGCAACGTGCGCGAACTCGAAAACCTCGTCGAGCGCCTGGTGGCCTATGCTGACCCGCAGACGGACGACGCCCTGTCTGCCGAAGCCGCCCGCGCCTTTGTGCGCACCGTGGCCCCCGAGCTGTTCACCGTCGATGCGCCCAAGGCCCCATCCGAGGCGGCAGAAGACGCCTCCTCGCTCAAGGCCCACCAGGCCCAGCGCGAGCGCGCCGAAATCCAGCGCGTCCTCGACGAATGCGGCGGCGACCGCACCCTGGCCAGCCAGCGCCTGGGCATCAGCCGCACCACCCTGTGGCGCAAGCTCAATCCAGCGTGATCCGGGTGCCGCTGTCACAATCCTTGCTGGCTGCTGTTTTGCCCCTCACTGCACGGCTCCTTGCCGTTTTGCCCGTCGCCGTTTCATGTCCCTCACTGCTCCCATGCGCGTCCTCTCCCTGATCCCCCCGATGACGCAGCTCAACACGCCGTACCCCTCGACGGCGTACCTGACGGGCTTCCTGCGCTCGCGCGGCGTGGACGCGGTGCAGGAAGACCTTGCCTTGGCGCTCGTGCTGAAGCTGCTCTCGCGCGAAGGCTTGCAGGCTGTTCACGCGCAGGCCCTGAAAATGCCCGAGGCCCAACGCACGGCGCCCGTCAACCATTTCCTCGACCACATTGAGGCCTACCTTCACACCATCGACGCCACCATCGCCTTCCTGCAGGGGCGCGATGCCACGCTGGCACACCGCATCTGTACGCGCCACTACCTGCCCGAAGGCCCCCGCTTTCGCTCGCTGGATGCCTACGCCGATGACGGCAGCGGTGACCCTTTGGCCTGGGCCTTCGGCGCCCTGGGCATGGCCGACCGCGCCAAGCACCTCGCCACGCTCTACCTCAACGACCTGGCTGACGTGCTGCGCGACGCTGTCGACGGCCGCTTCGAGTTCGTGCGCTACGCCGAGTCTTTGGCCCAAAGCCAGCCCACTTTCGAGCCGTTGGCGCAGGCCATCGCCGCGCCGCTCAACCTCGTCGACACCACGCTGCGCGAGCTGACCCTGGAGGCCATCACCCGCCATCAGCCCCAGCTCGTGCTGATCTCCGTGCCCTTCCCGGGGGCGGTCTACGCCGCCTTCCGCATGGCCCAGGCCATCAAGCAGGTGCACCCGCACATTCGCCTCGCCTTGGGGGGCGGTTTCATCAACACCGAACTGCGCGAACTCACCGAGCCACGCGTCTTCGATCACTTCGACTTCGTCACCCTCGACGCTGGCGAGCGCCCCTTGCTGGTCCTGCTCGAACACCTCGACGGCAAGCGCTCCGCCCAGCGCCTCGTGCGCACCTTCGTGCGCGATGCCGATACGGGCCAGGTCCGCTACATGAACTGGGCCGAGCCCGACGTGCCCTTTGGCGAAGTGGGCACCCCCACCTGGGACGGTCTGCCGCTCGACCGCTACCTGTCCCTGCTGGACATGCTCAACCCCATGAACCGGCTCTGGTCAGATGGGCGCTGGAACAAACTCACCGTCGCCCATGGCTGCTACTGGAAGAAGTGCAGCTTCTGCGACGTCAGTCTCGACTACATCTCGCGCTACGAAGCAGCCAGCGCCGAGGTGCTGGTTGACCGCATCGAGGCCATCGTGCGCGAAACCGGACAGACCGGCTTCCACTTCGTCGACGAAGCCGCGCCACCCAAGGTCCTGCGCGCCCTGGCGCAAGAGCTGATCCGCCGCAAGGTATCCATCTCCTGGTGGGGCAACGTCCGCTTCGAAAAATCCTTCACCCCCGAGCTCTGCCTGCTGCTCGCCGACAGCGGCTGCATCGCCATCTCCGGCGGCCTCGAGGTCGCGTCCGACCGCCTGCTCAAGCTGATGAAAAAGGGCGTCTCGGTCGATCAGGTCGCCCGCGTCACGCGCGCCTTCACCGATGCCGGCATCCTCGTGCACGCCTACCTCATGTACGGCTTCCCCACGCAAACCGTGCAGGACACGGTCGATGCCTTGGAGTACGTCCGGCAACTCTTCGCCGAAGGCTGCATCCAGTCCGGCTTCTTCCACCGCTTTGCCTGCACTGTCCATTCGCCCGTGGGGCAGGACCCGCAGGCCTACGGCGTCGAGCTCATCCCCTTGCCACCGGTCAGCTTTGCCAAGAACGACATCGGCTTCATCGACCCCACGGGCGTGAACCACGACGTGCTCGGTCAGGCTCTCAAGAAGGCCATCTATAACTACATGCACGGCATCGGGCTCGATGAGGACGTGCGTGCATGGTTCAAAGGCAAGGTGCCGCGTCCGACCGTCTCGCGTCGCTTCATCGAGCGTGCGCTGGCCGACATGTGATCACTGCGCGGCCTCTTCGCGTGGAGGCTGCCAAGGTCAGCATTCAGCAGGCGTAAGACTCAAAAAAGTGGCTGTCGGCCTCGGGTTGAACCGTCAAGCCTTGCCCCTGCCACACCCACTCTTGCCCGGCTCGAAACCGCAGGCTCAAGGTCACGGGTGCGTTCACATGACAAGGCAAGGGCAGGGTGCGCCAAGCTTGTTCGGCATATCGCACCTCGCCGTCCGACAGGGCGCCGAGGGCGTCTCTCAGATCGCCCGCTGGCTCGCACGTCGCAGTGTTCTCATCGGACGCGGGTGCCACGCCATGCAAGTGCAGCGTCAGCGGCTTCATGTGACCCCACGCACTGGCCTGGCGCGATGTGGCGGCTTCTGTCGGAGCGCGCACATCGCGACGCACGCAGGCCGCCGCAAACACCACGCTCACGGTGCCGCCTCCCGTTTGATCGCCAGCTTCCCAGTGCACGGCCCGCACTTCCGAGCCGTCCAGCACCAGGGTGTCCACGTGCGTCACGCTGCGGTGGCAAAGAACGCCGCCTCGGTCTCGACAGGCAGCGGCTGCCCGGTCAACCAGGCACGCTCCAGCACATGCCAGTAATGGCGGTAGCTGGCGCGGTCGTGCAGCACCCCGTGGTACGAGGTGGGGGCCCAATGCGCCGCCTGGGCTGCCATCAAAATTTCCACCGCATCATCCACCTCGGCGGTGACCGGCGCAAAGGCCTCGATGATCACCGGGATCTGGTCCGGGTGGATGCTCCACATCCGGGTGTAACCCAACTCGCGGCAGGCCCGCTCGGCCGCCTTGCCCAGCGCCCGCTTGTCCTTGAACTCGGTCACCACACAATGCGACGGCGTGATGCGCGCTGCATGACAAGCCGCTGCAATCTTCAGCTTGGCCTGCAGCACCAGCGGATGGCTGAACTGCCCCGTCACGCTCATGCCCGTCGCCGGAATCGCACCACGGTGCTCCGAGACAAAATCCATCAACCCGAACGACAGCGACTCCAGGCCGGGCAGGGCGGCGATCTCGTCCACCTGCTGCACCGCCTTCAGCGTCTCGATCAAGCCGTGCACCGGCACCACCCGTTCCACGCCATGCCGCACCCGCGCCGCCTTGATGGTGTCGATGGCGCGCTGCGTATCGGCCACATCCCCGAGCTTGGGCACCATGATGAAGGCCAGTCGCTGGCCCGCCAGCTTGATCAGCGTGTCCACATCGTCTTCGAAACGGCGGTGGCGCGGGTCATGCACGCGCACCCCCACGCGGTCGCACACGTTCTGCGGGCTGTCGATCAACTCGGCCACCAGCAGCGCCTGCTCGTGCTCGCCGCCTACGGGCGCACCATCCTCCAGGTCCAGTGTCACGTCGAACACCGCCCGGCCGTTCCCTGCTTCGGCCATCTCGGCCTGCAACATCAGGCTCTTGCGCATGCGCGCTTCCACGCCGGAATAGTGGTCGCACACAGGCAGGGTAGGGGGCAAAGGCTCGCTGCCGAACAGCGCCTGACGAGGGTGAATGGTGCTCAGGGTGGACATGGTGTGTTCCTTGCGGGCGCCGTGTTGTCCCGGATCAGGACGCACGGCACAAAAAAAGCTGGCCGACCCGAAGGCCGCCAGCTTTGATTGTGATCTACCTTGCACGATCCGGCACAGGCCGGATGGTCAAGGTCTCACGCGGGCTGATTACAGCAGGTGCTTGACGCCGTCTTGCTCGCCTTGCAGCTCGGCCAGAGTCTTGTTGATGCACTCTTGCGAGAAAGCATCGATTTCCAGACCTTCGACGATCTTGTACTCACCGTCAGGGGTGGTGGTGACGGGGAAGCCGAACACGATGCCGGCAGGAATGCCGTACTCGCCGTTCGAAGGCACGCCCATGGTCACCCATTCGCCGTTCGAGCCCAGGGCCCAGTCGCGCATGTGGTCGATGGCGGCGTTGGCAGCCGAGGCAGCCGACGACAGGCCGCGAGCGGCGATGATGGCGGCGCCACGCTTGCCGACGGTCGGCAGGAACACGTTGGCGTTCCATTCCTGGTCGTTGATGGCGTCCTTGACCGACTTGCCGTCCACGGTGGCGAAACGGTAGTCAGCGTACATCGTGGGCGAGTGGTTGCCCCACACGGTCAGCTTCTTGATGTCGCCAACCTTGAAGCCGCCCTTGGCAGCCAGTTGCGAAGCAGCGCGGTTGTGGTCCAGGCGCAGCATGGCGGTGAAGTTCTTGGCCGGCAGGTCCGGAGCCGACTTCATGGCGATGTAAGCGTTGGTGTTGGCGGGGTTGCCGACGACCAGCACCTTGACGTTGCGCGAAGCGACAGCGTTCAGAGCCTTGCCCTGAGCGGTGAAGATCTGGGCGTTGGCAGCCAGCAGGTCAGCGCGCTCCATGCCAGGGCCGCGAGGACGTGCGCCCACCAGCAGGGCGTAGTCGGTGTCCTTGAAGGCGGTCATCGGATCGGAGTGAGCTTCGATACCGGCCAGCAGCGGGAAGGCGCAGTCTTCCAGCTCCATGATCACGCCCTTCAGCGCGTTCTGGGCCTTTTCGTCAGGGATTTCCAGCAGTTGCAGGATCACGGGCTGGTCCTTGCCCAGCATTTCGCCAGAGGCGATGCGGAACAGGAGGGCGTAACCAATTTGGCCAGCGGCGCCGGTAACGGCGACGCGAACGGGTGCTTTGCTCATATGCAACTCCGAAAGAGTGAGGGCGGTTTGATGGAAAACCCACAAGTGTAGCGTCGCGCAGCCTGGTGTGTACACATCGCCGTGCAATGCCCATAGTCTGATATCTTATATAAGATGTCTTCTAACGTACTTGTGGACTTTGGCTGTCAGTTGTGGTGCAATGGCGCCCGGTCAGCGTTCATCCATGCTGCCCGACACCAATCAACGATCATACCCCGATCGCCAACCGAGACCTTGACGCTGTGGTGACCCCTCCGCCCTTCTCCCCCACGCCCGACGCCGTGTCGTCGGCGAGCGCGGGCGCAGGTGTAGCCGGCCCGTCCTTCAGCCCGCTGTACCAGCAAATCAAGGCCCTGATACTGCGTAGCCTGCAGGCCGGCGAGTGGCGTCCAGGTGAAGCCATCCCCAGCGAACTGGAACTGGCCGCCCGCTTCAAGGTCAGCCAGGGCACCGTGCGCAAGGCGGTTGATGAGCTCGCTGCTGAGAACCTCCTGATGCGCCGGCAGGGCAAGGGTACCTTTGTGGCCACCCATGCCGAAGAGCAGGTGCAGTTCCGCTTTCTGCGCCTGGCCCCCGATCAGCCCGAGCAAGCCGCCGACGCCTCCCGACGCGAATTCCTCGACTGCCGTCGCCTGCGCGCGCCCGCCGACGTCGCTCGTCCGCTGCAACTCAAGTCTGGCGAGATGGTGGTCGAAGTGCGTCGTGTGCTGCACTTTGCTGGCCAGCCTGTCGTGCTGGACGACATCTGGCTGCCGGGCCATCTTTTCAAGGGCCTGACGGCAGAGCGGCTGAGTCAATATCAGGGCCCGATGTATGGCCTTTTTGAATCCGAATTCGGTGTGCGCATGATCCGCGCCGAAGAGAAAATCCGTGCGGTGGTGGCCGATGCGTCCGTGGCCAGTGTCCTGCAGGTGGAAGTTGGCAGTCCGCTCCTGAGCGTGGAACGCCTCTCGTACACCTACGGTGATCAGCCTGTGGAGCTTCGTCGCGGGCTGTACCGCACCGACCGTCATTACTACCGAAACGAGCTGAGTTGACAGGCAGTTCGTGCACCCTTTTTGCGTCTTGTCGTGTGCTTGTCTCAAGCTCGCAGATGACAGCGTGAAACCGTCGGGCTGGGGATTGCCCTAAAATCCTTCCTTCTTGACAGATCTTTGACGCTCGGCAGGAGCTCTAACAACATGGCTGACAACGCGAAAACCCCACGCCCCGTCTACCGGAACATCCATATCACGGACATCGTCAGATACCGTCTGCCCCTGGCAGGGATCGTCTCGATCCTCCATCGGATCAGCGGCGCTCTGATGTTCCTCTTGATGCCCTTCATCATCTGGATGTTCGACGCGAGTGTCACGTCGGAAATCTCGTACGAGTCCTTCACCTCGGTGTTCACCGTCGGGTGCGCTGACGGCGCCGTTCCGGGCTGGTTCTTCAAGCTCATCGCACTGGCTCTGATCTGGGCTTACTTGCACCACTTCTGCGCCGGCATCCGTCACCTCCTGATGGAAGTGTCGCACTCGTACACCAAGCAAGCGGGCAAGTCCACCGCCGTCGCCACCCTGGCCATCAGCCTGGGCTTGACCGTCGTGCTGGGCGCCAAGCTGTTCGGCCTGTTCTGATCTACGTTGCCAGGAAAACACAACATGTCTCAAAACTACGGAACCAAGCGCATCGTCCCGGGTGCGCACTATGGTCTGCGCGACTGGTTGGCGCAGCGCATCACCGCCGTGCTGATGGCCTTGTTCACCATCGTGCTGCTGGCCCAGGTCATCTTCGGTGGCCCCCTGGGCTACGACAGCTGGTCGGGCATCTTCTCGGCTCAGTGGATGAAGACCCTGACCTTCGTGGTCATCGTCGCCATGCTCTACCACGTCTGGGTCGGCATGCGTGACCTCTTCATGGACTACATCAAGCCCGTCAGCATTCGCCTGTGCCTGCATGTGTTCGCCATCGTCTGGCTCGTGGGTTGCGCCGGTTGGGCCATCCAAGTGCTGTGGAGACTGTAAAAAATGACCGCTACCTCTTCTCTTCCTACCCGCAAGTTTGACGTCGTGATCGTCGGGGCCGGCGGCTCCGGTATGCGCGCCTCGCTGCAACTGTCCCTGGCTGGCCTGAACGTGGCCGTGCTGTCCAAGGTCTTCCCCACCCGTTCGCACACGGTGGCCGCTCAGGGCGGTATCGGTGCCTCGCTGGGCAACATGTCCGAAGACAACTGGCACTATCACTTCTACGACACCATCAAGGGCTCCGACTGGCTGGGCGACCAGGACGCCATCGAGTTCATGTGCCGTGAAGCACCGAAGGTCGTGTACGAGCTGGAACACTTCGGCATGCCGTTCGACCGCAATGCCGACGGCACCATCTACCAGCGTCCGTTCGGCGGCCACACTGCCAACTATGGCGAAAAGCCCGTGCAACGCGCTTGCGCCGCCGCTGACCGTACCGGCCACGCCCTGCTGCACACCCTGTACCAGCAAAACGTCAAGGCCCGTACCCAGTTCTTCGTGGAGTGGATGGCTCTCGACATCATCCGTGATGCCGAAGGCGACGCCGTCGGCGTGACCGCACTGGAAATGGAAACCGGTGAAGTGCACGTGTTGCAAGCCAAGACCGTGCTGCTGGCCACTGGTGGTGCCGGCCGCATCTACCAGGCTTCCACCAATGCCTTCATCAACACCGGTGACGGCCTGGGCATGGCCGCACGCGCTGGCATCCCTCTGGAAGACATGGAATTCTGGCAGTTCCACCCCACCGGCGTGGCCGGCGCGGGCGTGCTGCTGACCGAAGGCTGCCGTGGCGAAGGCGCGATCCTGCGCAATAGCAAGGGCGAGCGCTTCATGGAGCGCTACGCGCCGACCCTGAAGGACCTGGCACCGCGTGACTTCGTGTCCCGTTCGATGGACCAGGAAATCAAGGAAGGCCGTGGCTGTGGTCCTAACAAGGACTACATCCTGCTGGACATGACCCACTTGGGTGCCGACACCATCCGCAAGCGCCTGCCTTCGGTGGAAGAAATCGGCCACAACTTCGCCAACGTCGACATTACCAAGGAAGCCATTCCTGTGGTGCCGACCATCCACTACCAGATGGGTGGCATCCCGACGAACGTCCACGGTCAGGTCGTGATCCCGGCCAACGGCAAGCACAACGACATCATCAACGGTCTGTATGCCGTGGGTGAGTGCTCTTGCGTGTCGGTGCACGGGGCCAACCGTCTGGGCACCAACTCTCTGCTCGACCTGGTCGTGTTCGGTCGTGCTGCGGGCAACCACATCGTCGACTTCAACCTCAAGACCAAGAGCCACAAGCCTCTGCCCAAGGACGCTGCCGACAAGACCCTGGCACGTCTGGCACGCCTGGACTCGGCCAAGAACGGCGAGTACTCGCAAGACGTGGCCAACGAGATCCGCTCGACCATGCAGGCCCACGCTGGCGTGTTCCGCACCCAGGCCATGATGGACGAAGGCGTCAAGAAGATCGCAGCCGTGCGTGAGCGCGTTGGTGGCATCGGCCTGAAGGACAACTCCAAGGTCTTCAACACCGCCCGTGTCGAAGCTCTGGAAGTCGAAAACCTGATCGAAGCCGCACAAGCCACCATGGTGGCCGCTGCTGCCCGTCAGGAAAGCCGTGGCGCCCACGCCCACAACGACTTCCCCGATCGTGACGATGCCAACTGGATGCGCCACTCGCTGTGGTACTCCGAAGGCAACCGCCTGGACTACAAGCCGGTCAACCTGCAGCCTCTGACGGCGGAATCCGTTCCTCCGAAGGCGCGCACGTTCTGATCGTCAGCGACTCGACATTAGGAATTCATCATGAGCCAAAAGCGCATTTTCCAGATCTACCGCTACGATCCAGACAAGGACGCCAAGCCCTACATGCAGACCATCGAGATCGAACTCGACGGCAACGAGCGCATGCTGCTGGACGCCCTGGTCAAGCTCAAGAAGGTGGACCCCACCATCTCGTTCCGTCGCTCCTGCCGTGAAGGCGTGTGTGGCTCCGACGCGATGAACATCAACGGCAAGAACGGTCTGGCCTGCCTGACCAACATGCGCACGCTGCCGCAAACCATCGTGCTCAAGCCGCTGCCCGGTCTGCCTGTGATCCGCGATCTGTACGTGGACATGACCCAGTTCTTCAAGCAGTACGACTCCATCAAGCCCTACCTGCTCAACGACACGCCGCCGCCCGAAAAAGAGCGCCTGCAGTCGCCCGAAGAGCGCGAAGAGCTCGACGGTCTGTACGAGTGCATCCTGTGCGCCAGCTGCTCGACCAGCTGCCCCAGCTTCTGGTGGAACCCTGACAAGTTCGTGGGTCCTGCCGGTCTGCTGCAGGCCTACCGCTTCATCGCTGACAGCCGCGATCAAGCCACGGCCCAGCGCCTGGACAACCTGGAAGACCCGTACCGTCTGTTCCGTTGCCACACCATCATGAACTGCGTGGACGTGTGCCCGAAGGGCCTCAACCCCACGAAGGCCATTGGCAAGATCAAGGAATTGATGGTCAAGCGCGCCGTCTGATCTCCTGATCCGACTTTTCCTGAACCGTCTGCGTTGATTCGCCTGCCCCGATGACCCAAGCTCCTGCCTCTGCCGATCTCACGCCTGACCCGGATGTGCTGCGTCGGCTGCG
Organism: Aquabacterium sp. G14; assembly: GCF_037482285.1. Taxonomy (NCBI): domain Bacteria; kingdom Pseudomonadati; phylum Pseudomonadota; class Betaproteobacteria; order Burkholderiales; family Sphaerotilaceae; genus Aquabacterium; species Aquabacterium sp. G14. Next base: position 101,414 of record NZ_JBBEYB010000008.1, on the reverse strand, counting down.
CTGGCGCTGCCGTCGGGGCTTGCTCGAAAACGACTTGTTCATTGACAAGTTCTTCGAGCGATATGGCGAGAACCTGACCACGCCCTTGGTACAGGGCTTGCTTGAGTTGATGGACCTGTCTGACAATGATTTGCTGGATCTCCTGTTGGCCCGCAAGGAGCCTGAAGGTGATCTGGTGAAGCCGGAAGTCTTGCAGGTGCTGTCCATGATGCGAGTTGCCAAGGCGTAATCCAACCCGGGTTTCGACCACCAAAACAGGTGTGCGGGACCCGGTAAGGGCCGATAATCCGGGCTCGGGAATTCCCAGTCCAAGACCTCTTTCCACACAAGACCGATCCCTTAGGAGTGCTCATGACCCCGTCCGACGTGAAAGCCACCCTGTCGTTCTCCGACGGCAGCCCCAGTATGGAACTGCCCATCTACAAGGGTTCTGTCGGCCCGGATGTGATTGACATCCGCAAGCTGTACGGCCAAACCGGCAAGTTCACCTACGACCCTGGCTTCCTGTCCACCGCGTCGTGCAACTCCAAGATCACCTACATCGACGGTGACAAGGGCGAACTGCTGTATCGCGGTTACCCCATCGAGCAGTTGGCCACCAACTGCGACTTCCTGGAAACCTGCTATCTGCTGCTGAATGGCGAACTGCCCGACGCTCAGCAAAAGACCGAGTTCTCCAACACGGTGTCTCAGCACACCATGGTGAACGAGCAAATGCAGTTCTTCCTGCGTGGTTTCCGTCGCGATGCTCACCCGATGGCCGTCATGACCGGTCTGGTGGGGGCCCTGTCGGCTTTCTACCACGACAGCACCGACATCAATAACCCCGAGCACCGTCAGATCGCGGCCATCCGCCTGATCGCCAAGATGCCCACCCTGGTGGCCATGGCTTACAAGTACTCGGTCGGCCAGCCTTACATCTACCCGCGCAACGACCTCTCGTATACCGAGAACTTCATGCGCATGATGTTCGCCACCCCGTGCGAAGACTACAAGGTCAACGAAGTACTGGTTCGCGCCATGGACCGCATCTTCATCTTGCACGCTGACCACGAGCAAAACGCCTCTACCTCCACCGTGCGTCTGTGCGGTTCGTCGGGCACCAACCCGTTCGCGGCCATCGCCGCTGGCGTGGCCTGCCTGTGGGGCCCTGCTCACGGTGGCGCCAACGAAGCTGCCCTCAACATGCTGGAAGAAATCCAGCGCAAGGGTGGCGTCGAGAAGATCGGCGAGTTCATCGCCGAGGTCAAGGACAAGAACTCCGGCACCAAGCTGATGGGCTTCGGTCACCGCGTGTACAAGAACTACGACCCGCGCGCCAAGCTGATGCGTGAAACCTGCCACGAAGTGCTGAACGAGCTGGGCCTGCAAAACGACCCGCTGTTCAAGCTGGCCATGGCCCTGGAAAAGATCGCTCTGGAAGACGACTACTTCGTGTCGCGCAAGCTGTACCCGAACGTCGACTTCTACTCTGGCATCGTCCAGCGCGCCATCGGCATCCCCGTGCAGCTGTTTACCGCCATCTTCGCCCTGGCACGTACCGTGGGCTGGATCGCTCAACTGAACGAAATGATCGGCGACCCCGAGTACAAGATCGGCCGTCCCCGTCAGCTGTTCGTCGGCGCCGAGAAGCGCGACGTCAAGCCTCTGGCTCAGCGTTGATCTGCGCAACCGGTTTGCGCCGGTTGACGGACGCCCGAAACCCCGGCTTGGCCGGGGTTTTTTCATTTCTGTTTCCATGATTCCAAGTCAGGCCATGAAAGCGCGCCGCTTCCATGGGGTAATTCCGCACGTCCTGCCTTAAAATCGTCATCTTTCCCCACCCCAGGGCCGACCAGCCCTTTGCGCAAGAAGCACCATGGGACGCACCCTCTACGACAAGATCTGGGACGAACACGTCGTCCACACCGAAGAAGATGGCACCGCCACCCTCTACATCGACCGCCATCTGGTGCACGAAGTCACCAGCCCGCAGGCGTTTGAAGGTCTGGAGATGGCGGGCCGCAAAGTGTGGCGCCTGTCGGCCAACCTGGCGGTGAGCGACCACAACGTGCCCACCACCGACCGCAGCGAGGGCATCAAGGACCCGATCTCCAAGCTGCAGGTGGACACGCTCGACCAAAACTGTGACCGCGTCGGCATCACCCAGTTCAAGATGGGTGACAAGCGCCAGGGCATCGTGCACGTGATCGGCCCGGAGCAGGGCGCCACGCTGCCCGGCATGACCGTGGTGTGCGGCGACAGCCATACCTCTACCCACGGCGCTTTCGGCGCGCTGGCACATGGCATCGGCACCTCGGAGGTCGAGCACGTGCTCGCCACCCAGACCTTGTTGGCCAAGAAGGCCAAGAACATGCTGATCAAGGTCGAGGGCACCTTGCCCAAGGGCTGTTCGGGCAAGGACATCGTGCTGGCCATCATCGGCAAGATCGGGACCGCCGGCGGTACCGGTTACACCATCGAATTCGCTGGCAGCGCCATCCGTGCATTGAGCATGGAAGGCCGCATGACCGTCTGCAACATGGCGATTGAGGCCGGTGCGCGCGCCGGCTTGGTGGCGGTGGACGACACCACCATCAACTACGTGCAGAACCGTCCGTTCAGCCCCAAGGGCGTTGAACTGGAGCAGGCCATCGCTTACTGGCGCACCCTGCACTCCGATCCGGATGCCGTGTTCGATGCCGTGGTCGAGTTGGACGCTGCCCAGATCAAGCCACAGGTCAGTTGGGGTACCTCGCCCGAGATGGTGCTGTCCATCGAAGACCGTGTGCCCGATCCTGACAAGGAAAAAGATCCCGTCAAGCGTTCGGCCATGGAGCGCGCACTGCAATACATGGCGCTGGAGCCCAACAAGGCCATCAGTGACATCCACATCGACAAGGTCTTCATCGGTTCTTGCACCAACAGCCGCATCGAAGACATGCGCGAGGCTGCGGCCGTGGTCAAGAAGATCGGTGGTCGCATTGCGTCGAACGTCCGCCTGGCCATGGTCGTGCCGGGCTCGGGTTTGGTGAAGGAGCAGGCCGAGCGCGAAGGTCTGGACCAGATCTTCAAGGCGGCTGGTTTCGAGTGGCGCGAGCCGGGTTGTTCCATGTGTCTGGCCATGAACGCCGACCGCCTGGAGCCGGGTGAGCGTTGCGCCTCCACCAGCAACCGCAACTTCGAAGGCCGTCAAGGTGCCGGTGGTCGTACCCATCTGGTCAGCCCCGCGATGGCCGCTGCCGCCGCGATGAACGGTCACTTCGTCGACGTTCGCCGCATCGCCTGATCCCTGTCAACCGTCTGAGTCACAAGAGAGTCCGCACATGACACGTCTGATTGTTTCCGCACTGGTGGCTTTGTCCGTGTTGGGCCTGTCGGCCTGCAACACCGTGCACGGCCTGGGTCAGGACATCGAAAAGGCCGGTTCGGCCATCTCTGGCGCAGCCAAGTAAGCACACACCATGCAAGCATTCCGCATTCACAAGGGGCTCGTGGCCCCGATGGACCGGGAAAACGTCGACACCGACGCCATCATCCCCAAGCAGTTCCTCAAGTCGATCAAGCGCACGGGCTTTGGCCCCAACCTGTTCGATGAATGGCGCTATCTGGACGCCGGCGAGCCCGGCCAGGACCCGGCCACCCGCAAACCCAACCCTGACTTCGTGCTGAATCAGGCGCGCTACCAAGGCGCTTCGGTGCTGCTGGCGCGCAAGAACTTCGGTTGTGGTTCGAGCCGCGAGCACGCCCCCTGGGCGCTCGACCAGTATGGCTTCCGCGCCATCATCGCCCCCAGCTTCGCTGACATCTTCTTCAACAACAGCTTCAAAAACGGTTTGCTGCCCATCGTGCTGAGTGAGCAGCAGGTTGACCAGTTGTTCAACGAAGTGGCCGCTTTCCCTGGCTACGAACTGACCATCGATCTGGAGCGCCAGGTTGTCGTCAAGCCCGATGGCACCGAGTTGCCCTTCGAAGTGCAGCCTTTCCGCAAGTACTGCTTGCTGAACGGTTTTGATGACATCGGCCTGACCTTGCGTCACGCCGACAAGATCAAGGCGTTCGAGGCCGAGCGTCTGGCGCAGAAGCCCTGGCTGAACAACCGCATCGTCTAATTTCTTTTCCCCCGCTGAGATTCCCAACATGGTCATGAAGATTGCAGTTCTGCCGGGTGACGGCATCGGTCCCGAGATCGTCACCGAGGCGGTGAAGGTGCTCAAGGTTCTGGACCTGCCTTTCCAGCTGGACGAGGCCAAGGTCGGTGGCGCCGCCTTCGACGCCCACGGCCATCCGCTGCCCGAGCACACCCTGAAACTGGCCATGGAATCCGACGCCGTGCTGTTCGGCTCGGTGGGGGATTGGAAATACGACAAGCTCGAACGCCATCTGCGTCCTGAGCAGGCCATCCTGGGCCTGCGCAAGAACATGGGCCTGTTCGCCAACTTCCGTCCGGCCATCTGCTATCCGCAGCTGACCCACGCTTCCAGCCTCAAGCCCGAGCTGGTGGCTGGCTTGGACATCCTCATCATCCGCGAACTGACCGGCGACATCTACTTCGGTCAGCCTCGCGGCCGCCGCCAGTCTCCGGACGGCGAGTTCAAGGGTGCCGACGAGGCTTTTGACACCATGCGCTACTCGCGCCCGGAAATCGAGCGCATCGCGCACGTGGCCTTCCAGGCGGCTCGCAAGCGCAGCAAGCGTGTCACCAGCGTGGACAAGGCCAACGTGCTCGAAACCTTCCAGTTCTGGAAGGATGTGGTCACCGAGGTGCACGCCCAGTATCCCGACATTGAGTTGGACCACATGTATGTGGACAACGCCGCGATGCAGCTGGTCAAAGCCCCCAAGAAGTTCGACGTGCTCTTTACCGGCAACATGTTTGGTGACATCCTGTCCGATGCGGCAGCCATGCTGACGGGCTCCATCGGCATGCTGCCGTCGGCTTCTCTGAACGCCAAGGGCCAGGGCCTGTACGAGCCCAGCCACGGTTCGGCCCCCGACATCGCCGGCAAGGGCGTGGCCAACCCCCTGGCCACCATCCTGAGCGCCGCCATGATGCTGCGCTTCAGCCTGAACCAGGAAGAGGCAGCCAGCCGCATCGAGCGCGCCGTGCAGAGCGTGCTGGAGCAAGGTTTGCGCACTCCCGACATCTTCAGCGAAGGCACGCAGAAGGTCGGCACGGTCGAGATGGGCGAGGCCGTGGTGGCTGCCCTCAAGGCACAAGGCTGAGCCGCGCGCCCGTTCGTCACAGATTCAGTAATAAGAGGATAGAAACATGGCTACGACTCTGGTTGGTTTGGTGGGCTGGCGCGGCATGGTCGGCTCGGTCCTGATGGACCGCATGGAAGCCGAACGTGACTTCGATCACTTCGAACCTTTGTTCTTCTCCACGTCCAACGCGGGTGGCGCTGCCCCGGCAATGGCCAAGAACGAGAAGACGCTCAAGGACGCCTACGACATCAACGAACTCAAGCGCTGTGACATCATCGTCACCGCGCAAGGTGGTGACTACACCACCGAGGTGTACGGCAAGCTGCGCGAGTCCGGCTGGAACGGTCACTGGATCGATGCCGCCTCCACGCTGCGCATGAAGGACAACGCCGTCATCGTGCTGGACCCGGTCAACATGCCCGTGATCAAGAACTCGCTGGCCAACGGCGGCAAGGACTGGATCGGCGGCAACTGCACGGTGTCGTGCATGCTGATCGGCGTGGGAGCCCTGTACAAGGCGGGCCTGGTCGAGTGGATGTCCACCCAGACCTACCAGGCGGCTTCGGGTGGCGGCGCGCAGCACATGCGTGAACTGTTGACCCAGTTCGGCACGCTCAACGCCGAGGTCAAGGCTCTGCTCGACGACCCCAAGAGCGCCATCCTGGAGATCGATCGCAAGATCATCGCCAAGCAGCGCGCCCTGACCGCGGCCGAGACGGCCAACTTTGGCGTCCCGCTGGGCGGCTCGCTGATCCCCTGGATCGACAAGGATCTGGGCAATGGTCAGTCCAAGGAAGAGTGGAAGGGCATGGCCGAGACCAACAAGATCTTGGGGCAGGGCGAAGGCTTCGGCTCGCCCGCCGTGCCGGTCGATGGCTTCTGCGTGCGCATCGGCGCCATGCGCTGCCACAGCCAGGCCTTGACCTTCAAGCTCAAGAAGGACGTGTCGGTTGAGGACATCGAGGCGATGATCGCCGCCGACAATCCTTGGGCCAAGGTGGTGCCCAATACCCGCGAGGCCACCATCAAGGATCTGACGCCCGTGGCGGTCACCGGCACGCTCAATATTCCCGTGGGTCGCATCCGCAAGCTCGCCATGGGCCCGGAATATGTGGGCGCCTTCACGATTGGCGACCAACTGCTGTGGGGGGCAGCCGAGCCGCTGCGCCGCATGCTGCGCATTTTGCTTGACCGCTGATCGCTTGTTGCAATCAGATCACCACGGGGCCTTCGGGCCCCGTTTTCATTGGGTAATTCGCTGGTTTTGAAACGTTTGGTCACAAGGCGGGTAGAAAACCCTGTTGTGGCCCGGCGACAATTTGGATCGGTGAATGAACGCGCTTATCTGGGTAAAGCAGGGTGATACGGCGCGATCAGTATTTGCATGAGCTTGTCACGATATGTGCATGCTGCTATTGTGTTTTCGCTGCGTACAGTCCGCAGGTGTTGGTGTTTCCTGGGATCTTGTTCAGATCCGGATGCACCCGAGGTCAACTGGCCGCCGCGTGACGAGTTGGGAGACGCCTTGAAAGATCATTCGTTGTCCGTTGGGCGTTTCGCCCTGAACCGGGTTGCTGTGGCAGCCGCTGTGGCCGTTCTGTCTGCCTTGCCTCTGTCTGCATCGGCCCTTGGCCTAGGCAAGCTGAGCGTGAAGTCGGCACTTGGTGAGGCGCTGCGCGCAGAGATTGACATCACCAGCATCAATCCCGAAGAAAGCGCCACCTTGCAAGTGCGTGTGGCATCGCCCGAAACCTATCGGGCGGCCGGTGTGGATTACAACGCTGTGTTGTCTGGTGCCAGCATCACGATTCAACGTCGGGCCGATGGTCGGCCTTATCTGCGCATCGCCAGCGATCGTCCGGTTCAAGAACCCTTTGTTGACGTGATTCTCGACCTCGGATGGTCTGCGGGGCGTCTGGTTCGCGAGTACACGCTGTTGTTCGATCCGCCCACCACGCGCACCGTGGCCCAGCCCGCCGCACCCGTGGTGAGCGTGCCGCCTGTCTCCACGTCCGTGGCTTCGTCACCGGCTTTGCGCCCGTCGCGCCCTGCCGCAGCCCCTCAGGCAGAGCCAGTGATGCCCAAGGCTGCCCCGCGCCCAGCACCAGTTGCCAAGTCCGCTGACAAGGAGACCGTCGCGGTCCGTCGCGGCGACACCCTGTCCAGCATTGCCACCCGGAATCTTCCCAACGGTGTTTCCTTGGATCAGATGCTGGTGGGGCTGTACCGACAAAATCCTGGTGCCTTCCAGGGTGAGAACATGAACCGACTGCGCTCTGGTGCAGTCCTCACGCTTCCCACGAACGAGCAACTCAAGTCGGTGACCCCGGCCGAGGCGCGTCAGTTCATCTTGGCCCAAAGCGCCGACTTTGCGACCTATCGCCAGCGTCTGGCTGGCGCAGTGGGGGTGGAGTCGACCACGCAGGCCCAACGACAAGCCACAGGCAAGGTCCGGGCTGAAGTGCAGGACCGCAAGCAGGCGGCGGCCCCGACGCCCGACAAGTTGACGCTGAGCAAGGGTTCAGTGAGTTCGGCGGCATCTGCGGCCGAAGATCGCCTTGCCAAGGCGCGTGCGACCCAGGACAGCAGCACCCGTGTGGCGGAGTTGTCCAAGAACCTGGACGAGTTGCGCAAGCTCAAGGAGCAGGCGGCAGCCGTGGCCGCAGCCAGCAAGCCGGTGGTGCCGGCCTTGCCGGCGGTGGTGCCCTCTCAGGCAGCACCGACCCCGGCTGTGGCGTCGGCAGCCAGTGCCGTGGATCTGGCTGCGAGCACCATCGATGCAGCCGCCAGTGCTGCTTCTCAGGCCGCTTCGGAGGCCGAAGTTGCCTCGGCGGTTGAAGCGCCTGTGGCCGTGGCCTCGCAAGTGCCGGCGTCGGCACCAGTGCCGCCTGTGGTCACGCAAGAGGAGCCCGGGTTCCTGGCGTCGCTCAACCCGATGTGGTTGGCGGCAGGCGGGGCAGGCTTGGCCTTGCTGGCCGGTGCGGCCATGTTCCTGCGCTCGCGCCGTCGCGCCGACACCGGTGAGACCTCCTTCCTGGAAAGCCGCTTGCAACCAGATTCTTTCTTTGGTGCCAGCGGCGGTCAGCGCGTCGATACCCGTGATGCCACGGCCGGCCCGTCGTCCATGAGTTATTCGCTGAGCCAGCTGGATGCCATCGGTGATGTCGATCCGGTGGCCGAGGCGGATGTGTATCTGGCTTATGGCCGCGATTTGCAGGCCGAGGAGATCCTCAAAGAGGCGCTGCGCAGCACGCCGGATCGTCTGGCTGTGCGCCTGAAGTTGTTGGAGGTTTACGCCAAGCGTCGCGACACCAAGGGTTTCGAGTCTCTGGCCACCCAGTTGTTCACCTTGACGAATGGCGCAGGCGAAGATTGGCTCAAGGCTCAGGAGTTGGGTCTGAGCATCGATCCGGAAAATCCGTTGTACCAGCCTGGTGGTCAGCCAGGCAATGTGACGGCGGGTGAGGCTGCAGCGCCTGATTTCCTGGGTGCCAGCACCGTACCGCACTCGGTGGCGCCCGGCGTGGCAGACACCGAGCCTGCGCCGACCGATGCGATGATCGACCTCGATCTGGACGCCAATGGACGTTCGTCTCAGCAAGATGGCGTATCGGACTCTGTATCGCCTCAGGTACAGAACGGTGACCATCTGGCAGATTTGGAATTGCCTGATCTGGACGCCTTGCCCAGCGGCGAGATCGCGCCGGCGGCAGCATCGGCGGCCAAGGGTGACATCGACTTTGATCTGTCGATGGATGACCTGCCCCAGGTGCCCGCAGCCGAGTCGGTCGCGGCGCCTGTTGCGGCGGAGCCCACGCCGTCTGGCAGCATGCCCTTCGATTTGGGGGACATTTCCCTGGATCTGGACTCGCCCGCACCCGCCACATCGGCCGTGGTCAATGGCGATGAGTTGGACGATCAACCTCAGTCGGATGCACCGCTGAGCAGTGACCCGATGGCTCGCAAGTTCGATCTGGCGCAGGAGTTCCGTCAGATTGGTGACGTGGACGGTGCCCGCGAGTTGCTGCAAGAGGTTGTGGACAACGCGCAAGACGGCAGTCTGCGCAGCCGCGCCCAAACCATGCTGGACAGTCTGGGTTGATGCGAGATGTCTGATGCGAGCTCGGCAGGGGGCGCCGGTGCGCCACCTGCCGCTGACAGCCCTGAGCTGACAGGGGCGACCCGCCGGGTCGCCCTTGGCGTTTCTTACCTGGGCTCTTCTTACAAAGGTTGGCAAAGCCAGCCCAGTGGCGGCACCGTGCAAGATGCGCTGGAGTCTGCCCTGGCTCAGTTTGCTGTGCGTCCCATCAAAGTGGTGTGCGCCGGGCGAACCGATGCGGGGGTGCATGGCATCAACCAGGTGGTGCACCTCGACACGGATTTGTCTCGAGAGCCTTTTTCTTGGGTGCGCGGGACGAATACCTTCTTGCCCCCCGACGTGTCGGTTCAGTGGGCGGTGGAGGTCAACCCACGTTTCCACGCTCGCAACAGCGCCCGTGGGCGTCGTTACACCTACATCGTGCTGGAGGCGCCGGTGCGTCCCGCGCTCGAGGCGGGTCGAGTCGGATGGGTGTTTCGGCCTCTTGATCTGGCAGCGATGCAGGCGGCTGCGGCCCACCTGCTCGGCGAGCATGACTTCAGCTCATTCCGCTCATCCATGTGTCAATCGCCGACGCCGGTCAAGCATCTGCGAGACATCCAGATTCGGCGCTGCGCGGTGGCGGGAAGAGATTCGGCGTACTGGCGTTTTGATTTCGAAGGGCAGGCCTTCCTGCATCACATGATTCGCAACATCATGGGGTGCTTGATCATGGTCGGTACGGGCGTGCAGCAACCTGACTGGGTGAGGGTCGTGCGCGATGCCCGCGACCGCAAGGCGGCGGCGCCGACGTTCTCTGCCGATGGCCTGTACTTCATGGGGCCGCATTACGATTCAGAGTGGAACTTGCCGGAGCATGTGCCGGGGATGGACTGGTTGCCCATCTGATCGCCGGTTTTGCGGACAAGGGCTGGGCGGCAGAACGCTTTTTTGCGACAATCCAGACTTCGAAGCCGGCGGGCCGTGACAGGCCCATGCTTTCTGGATGTTTCCCTCTCCTGCACACCGCACGCGCATAAAAATCTGCGGCTTGACCCGTGAAGCCGATGTGGATGCCGCCGTCGAAGCTGGCGCTGACGCTGTCGGTTTCGTGCTGTACGACAAGAGTCCACGTTATGTGGACGCCGCGCGTGCGGGCGTTCTGGCACGTCGTTTGCCCCCTTTCGTCACGCCCGTGTTGCTGCTGGTGAATGCCTCGTTCGTGCAGGTTCATTCAGCCCTTCAAGCAGTACCCAACGCTTTGCTGCAGTTTCACGGTGACGAGTCCCCCGCCGATTGCGAGTCGGTGGGGCGCCCCTATGTGCGGGCAGCCCGGATGGCGCCGGGTTTCGATTTGTTAGACTTCACCTCTTCGTTTGCCTCTGCCCAGGCCATGCTGGTTGACGCCCATGTCGAGGGCTATGGTGGGGGTGGCCAGGTATTTGATTGGTCTTTGCTGCCGCGTCAGCTCTCTCGGCCCATGATTCTCTCGGGTGGTTTGCACCCGGGTAATGTCGCGGATGGGGTGAGAGCGGTGCGGCCGTGGGCCGTGGATGTCAGTTCAGGCGTGGAGGTCGGTAAGGGCCTCAAAGACGCCGGGCTGATGCGCGAGTTCTGTCAGGTCGTGCGTGAGGCCGATCGGTCATGCGCCGAATCCGCACGCTGAGTTCTTTGAGAGTGACATGCTGAATTATCAACAGCCCGACGCCCGAGGCCACTTTGGCCCTTATGGCGGCACCTTTGTGTCCGAGACACTGATCTATGCGCTCAAAGAGCTCAATGAGGTCTACGAACACTACCGCCATGACGAAGCTTTCAAGGCTGAGTTTCGCCGTGAGCTGGCCAACTTCGTGGGGCGTCCCAGCCCGATCTATCACGCCGACCGCCTGAGCCGCGAGTTGGGTGGTGCACAGATCCATTTCAAGCGCGAAGATCTCAACCATACGGGCGCACACAAGATCAACAACACCATCGGCCAGGCCTTGCTGGCCAAGCGCATGGGCAAACCCCGTGTGATCGCCGAAACCGGTGCGGGTCAGCACGGCGTGGCCACGGCCACCATCTGCGCTCGCTATGGCATGGAGTGCGTGGTTTACATGGGCGCGGAAGACGTCAAGCGCCAGTCGCCCAATGTGTACCGCATGCACCTGCTGGGCGCCAAGGTCGTGCCGGTGGAGTCCGGCAGCAAGACGCTCAAGGATGCGCTCAACGAAGCGATGCGCGACTGGGTGACCAACGTCGAGAACACGTTCTACATCATTGGCACGGTGGCAGGCCCGCATCCGTACCCCGCCATGGTGCGTGACTTCCAGGCCGTCATCGGCGAAGAATGTCTGCAGCAGATGCCGGTGGCGATTGGTCGCCAGCCTGACGCGGTGGTTGCCTGCGTGGGCGGTGGCAGCAATGCCATGGGCATTTTCTATCCCTACATCCCGCACGAACAGGTCCGCCTGATCGGTGTGGAAGCTGCGGGGGAGGGGGCGGCCAGCGGCAAGCACTCCATGTCGCTGCAACTGGGTGTACCCGGCGTGCTGCACGGCAACCGCACCTACCTGCTGCAAGATGAAAACGGCCAGATCACCGAAACGCACTCGGTGTCTGCAGGTCTCGACTACCCTGGCGTCGGCCCGGAGCATGCCTACCTGAAGGACATCGGTCGCGCCGAGTACGTGGGCATCACCGACAAGGAGGCGCTCGAGGCCTTCCACCGTCTGTGTCGGACCGAAGGCATCATCCCCGCGTTGGAGTCGAGCCATGCTGTGGCTCATGCCATGAAACTGGCGCCCACGATGCGCCCGGATCAACACATTTTGGTGAACCTGTCCGGTCGTGGCGACAAGGACATCGGCACCGTAGCCGATTTGACGGGGGCCGAGTTCTTCTGCCGCCCCTCGTGCCGTGGCCAGTCCGTCAAGGGAGGTCAGGCATGAGCACCGTGACCCGTCTGGACCAGACTTTTGCTGCCCTGAAAGCACAAGGCCGCAAGGCACTGATTCCCTTCATCACCTGTGGCGATCCCTTCCCTGAGAAGACCGTTGACTTGATGCTGGCGATGGCCGAGGCCGGTGCCGACGTGATTGAGTTGGGTGTGCCTTTCTCTGACCCGATGGCCGATGGCCCAGTGATCCAGCGTGCAGCCGAGCGGGCCTTGGTCAAAGGCATTTCGCTGACCCGCGTGTTGGCCGATGTGAAGGCCTTCCGCGCTCAGAACGCTTCCACACCGGTGGTGTTGATGGGCTACGCCAATCCAATCGAAGCGTACGACCAGCACCATGGTGCGGGCAGCTTCGTGCGCGATGCGAAGGCATCCGGGGTGGATGGCGTGCTGGTGGTCGATTACCCGCCCGAAGAATGCGAGACCTTCGCAGCCCAGATGAAGGCGGCCGATCTCGCCCCCATCTTCCTGCTGGCCCCGACCTCATCCGACGAGCGCATGGCCGCCGTAGGCCGCATTGCGGCTGGCTATGTGTATTACGTGTCGCTCAAGGGCGTGACAGGTGCCGGGCACCTGGACACCGCGGCCGTGGCCGACATGGTGCCCCGCATCAAGGCGCATGTGAATGTGCCGGTGGGCGTGGGTTTTGGTATCCGTGATGCAGAGACCGCCAAGGCGGTGGCCGCTGTGTCTGACGCCGTGGTGATCGGCTCGCGCATCGTCCAGTTGCTGGAAGCGCAGACGCCCGAGACCGTGGTGGCTGCCGGGCGCGATTTCATCGCCGAGATCCGTGCGGCCCTCGATTCCCTGAAAGGAGCCTGAGCATGAGCTGGCTTGAGAAACTGTTGCCCCCCAAGATCAACCCGACCGACCCGTCCGAGCGACGCTCGGTGCCGGAAGGCTTGTGGATCAAGTGCCCATCTTGCGAGACCGTTCTGTACAAGAACGACCTGGAAGCCAATGTGAACGTGTGCCCCAAGTGCGGTCACCATCATCGCATTGGCGCCCGTGCGCGTCTGGATGCCTTCCTGGACGCCGAAGGCCGCTATGAACTGGGTCAGGAAGTCCTGCCCATTGATGCCTTGAAATTCAAGGACAGCCGCAAGTATCCCGAGCGCCTGAAGCAGGGGATGGAAGCCACCGGCGAAACCGACGCACTGATCGTGATGGGTGGCTCGGTGCAGAGCATTCCCCTGATCGCTGCGTGCTTCGAGTTCGACTTCATGGGCGGTTCGATGGGGTCGGTGGTCGGCGAGCGCTTTGTGCGTGGTGTCGAAGCAGCCGTGGACCAGAAGGTGCCGTTCGTGTCCTTCACGGCCACCGGCGGTGCCCGCATGCAGGAAGGTCTGTTGAGCCTGATGCAGATGGCCAAGACCAATGCGGCCCTGACCCGCCTGGCCAAGGCCAAACTGCCCTACATCAGCGTGCTGACCGATCCGACGATGGGCGGTGTGTCGGCTTCGTTCGCGTTCGTGGGGGACATCGTGATCGCCGAGCCCAAGGCGCTGATCGGTTTTGCCGGTCCGCGCGTCATCGAGAACACCGTGCGCGAAAAGCTGCCAGAAGGCTTCCAGCGTGCAGAGTTCCTGATGCAGAAGGGTGCTGTCGACATGATCGTCGATCGCCGTGAGTTGCGTACGAACATCGCTCGCCAGTTGGCGATGTTGCAGCGCTTGCCTGCCGACGCCGTCTCGGCATGAGTTGGATGTGTTGATGTTCCCCGGCCCGCACGCGTCGTTCTGGCGCACGGGTCTGACAGGCGGGCTGCGGTGAAGGCAGCCCGTTTTGTTTCCGAATGAGCCGCATTGGCCAAATTTCCCATGACCGCAACCCTGCCTGATGTTTCGTCCGCTCCTCGCACACTGGATGAATGGTTGGCCCATTGTGAGCGCCTGCATCCTGTGGGCATTGATCTGACCCTGGATCGCGTGTCCGAGGTCTGGCGTCGTACCGGCGTGGTGCTGGGTACGCCAGTGGGTGCGGAGAGCGAAGATCGTGCAGCGCCAGTGGTCTTCACCGTGGCGGGGACCAATGGCAAGGGGTCGACCTGCGCCATGCTCGAGGGCATTCTGCTCAAGGCGGGCTTCAGGGTGGGGGTGTATGGCTCGCCGCACCTGGTGCACTTTGAGGAGCGTTGCCGCATCTTGGGTGAGCTGGTCAAAGCCGACGATCTGGTGCCGCATTTCGCCGCCATCGAGGCAGCAAGAGGCGAGACCTCGCTGACTTATTTTGAGTTCACGACACTGGCCATCTTGCGTTTGCTGGCATCGAGCGAGTTGGATGCGGTCATCCTGGAAGTCGGGCTGGGTGGGCGCTTGGATGCGGTCAACGTGATCGATGCCGACTGCGCCATCATCACCAGCATCGACCTGGACCACATGGACTACCTGGGGCCAGACCGCGAGACCATTGGCCGGGAGAAGGCCGGCATCATGCGCGCTGGTCGTCCGGTGGTGGTCTCGGATCCGCAGCCCCCGCAAAGTGTCATCGACCATGCCCAGCAACTGGGTGCCGACCTGTGGCTGTTTGGCCGGGATCACAACTACGCGGGCGATCGCCAGCAGTGGTCATGGGGCGGGCGCGGCAAGCGCTTCAACAGCATGGCCTATCCTGCCCTGCGGGGTGCGAATCAGTTGCTCAACGCCTCAGGCGTCCTGGCGGCACTGGAGGCCCTCCGCCACCGCTTGCCGGTCTCGGCGCAGGCGGTCCGCACGGGGTTGGCCACAGTGGAGCTGCCGGGGCGCTTCCAGATCATCCCTGGACAGCCGACCTTGATCCTGGATGTGGCGCACAACCCGCATGCAGCGGCCACACTCGCAGCCAATCTGGATCAGATGGGTTTCTTCCCGCGCACCCATGTGGTGTGGGGGGCGATGGCCGACAAAGACCTCACCGGCATGGTGACGCGTTTGCGCCCGCTGGTGGATGCCTGGTACTGCTGTGACTTGCCGACCGATCGGGCTGCCAAGGCCGTCCAACTACAGCAAGCGATTGAGGCCGATGTGCAGGCTCGTCCGCTGCTCACGGCACCCAAGGCCACGGTGACGACACATGCCGATCCGATGGCGGCGCTGACGGCCGCCCTGGCGGCGGCAGACCCGACGGATAGAATTGTGGTTTTTGGCTCCTTCTACACCGTGGGAGGGGTGCTGCACGAGGGCTTGCCCAAGCTCAACGCGCCGCATCTGCAGGCTAAAGCCGATTAAGTCTGCGTTCTTGTTCATTTGCCCGTCCGAACCTTCAGCATGCCTTTGCCTTCCTTCCTCCAGCGCTTGCGCGGCAAGGCCACCTCGGCACCGTCTGAGGCGGAGCAGCCTCCCTTGTCTGCATCCGATGTCGAAGCGGCCCGTGTTCGGGCACGTCGGCGCCTTATCGGCATGGTGGTGCTGGTGGGCGCGGGCATCATCGGATTCCCCTGGTTGTTCGAAACGCAGCCACGCCCGATGTCGCCCGATGTGCAGATGGTCAGAGGGGGCGATCTCGCCGAGGTGGCGGACGTGAAGCACGCAGAGCCGGGCAGCAAGGTCGCCCTGATTCAGGTGCCGGCCGAGGCGAGCTCGTCGGGAAGTGAGGCCGCGGCGCCCCAGGAGCAGGTCGGCGAGCAAGTGGAGGGCGAGGAGGTGCTCATCACCACGCCCCCGGCGCGAGCCACCGCGGCGTCCGCTACGGAGCCCAAAACCCCTGTGAAGCCGGAGGTCAGGCCCGAGCCCAAACCCGAGTCCAGACCCAAGGTCGAGGCCAAGCCGGAACCGAAGGCGCAACCCAAGTCCGAGGCCAAGTCTGAACCGAAGGCCGAACCCAAGGTTGAGCCCAAGCCCACCAAACCTGCAGATCCGGACGGCACACGTTTTGTCGTGCAGTTTGGCGCCTTTTCGGATGGCATCACGGCGCACGAAGCGCGCATGAAGGTGGAGCGCCTGGGCATCAAGACCTACACGCAAGAAGTCAAGACGCCACAAGGCACGCGCATCCGTGTGCGCATGGGGCCGTATGCCAACCGTGCTGAAGCCGAGAAAGTGTTGTCAAGTCTGCGCAAGGCCGGTCTCAGCGGCGCTGTGTTGACGCTGTGAGCGCGTTGAAGTCAGAGTCAACATGGACAGCGTGAGCGCGGTGACGTCGGGCGAGTGGTCGCTGATCGATTGGATGTTGATGATCGGCCTGGGGCTTTCCACGGTGGTGGGGCTTTGGCGGGGCCTCATCAAGGAAGTGATGGCGCTGTTGGGGTGGGCTGTGGCCTATTTCATGGCTCAGTGGTTCGGTCCTCAGGCGGGTGTCTGGGTGCCAGTGGGTGGGGCAGGGACGTCGATGAATGCGGCGGCCGGCATGGTGGTGGTGTTCGTGGCGTCGTGGTTGGGGTGGGCTGTGCTGACCTGGGCTGTGACGCAGGTGATCAAGGAGTCCGGCCTGAGCGGGGCGGATCGATTGTTTGGGGCGGTGTTTGGTCTGATGCGCGGGGTACTGGTGGCCTTGGTGATTGTGACCATTGTGCGTGCGACGCCCCTGGCCCAGTGGGAGCCTTGGATGGCCTCTACGGGCGTGGACTGGTTGGAAATTTTGTTGGAGGGGCTTCGCCCCGTCTTGCCCGAGCAGGTGGTCGAGTTCCTGCCCGCGCAATCTTGATACGACTTGAGCTTTGTTTTTTCGGAAGAGGTGAACCATGTGCGGCATCGTTGGTGTGATTTCCAAGACGCCCGTCAATCAGCTGATTTATGACGCGTTGTTGCTCTTGCAGCACCGCGGTCAGGACGCAGCAGGCATCGTGACGGCCGGCCCGGACGCGCATGGGCGCAAGTTCTTCATGCACAAGGCTCGCGGCATGGTCAAGGACGTCTTCCGCACCCGCAACATGCGCGCGCTGCCGGGCACGGTGGGCCTGGGCCAGGTGCGTTATCCGACCGCTGGCAATGCCTTCAACGAGGAGGAGGCTCAGCCCTTCTATGTGAACGCGCCCTTCGGTCTGGTGCTGGTGCACAACGGCAACCTGACCAACGCCCACGCGCTGCGCAAAGAGTTGTTTGACATCGACCGCCGCCACCTCAACACCGACAGCGACACCGAGGTGTTGCTCAACGTGTTCGCTCACGAGTTGGAGTTGGCCGGTCGCGAGTTGCCGCTGACACCTGCGGCGGTGTTCACCGCCGTGCGTGCGGTTCACAAGCGCATCAAGGGTTCGTACGCCGTGATCTGCCTGATCGCCGGCTATGGCCTGGTCGCCTTCCGCGACCCCTACGGCATCCGTCCGATGTGCTACGGCGAGGCGGACCTGCCTGAAGGCCGTGAAGTGATGGTGGCCAGCGAATCGGTGGCCCTGGAAGGCACGAGCCACCGCTTTGTGCGCGATGTGCAGCCGGGAGAGGCCCTGTTCGTGGACCTCGACGGCGTGGTCCACGCGGAACAGTGCGCCGAGCACACGACGCTCAATCCCTGCATGTTCGAATACGTGTACCTGGCTCGCCCGGACTCGGTCATCGATGGTGTGTCGGTCTACCAGGCACGCCTGGAGATGGGGGAGACCTTGGCCCAGCGCGTCATCTCGACGATGCCGCCCAACGAAATCGACGTGGTCATCCCCATCCCCGAGTCCAGCCGTCCGTCGGCCATGCAGCTCGCGCAGAAGCTGGGCAAGCCCTATCGTGAAGGTTTCGTCAAGAATCGCTACGTGGGCCGCACTTTCATCATGCCGGGCCAGGGTGTGCGCAAGAAGTCTGTTCGCCAGAAGCTGAATGCGATCGGCATGGAGTTCAAGGGCCGCAACGTGTTGCTGGTCGATGACTCCATCGTGCGCGGCACCACGTCCAAGGAAATTGTGCAGATGGCCCGTGAAGCCGGCGCCAACAAGGTCTACCTGGCCTCGGCTGCGCCGCCCGTGCGCTTCCCCAACGTCTATGGCATCGACATGCCGACCAAGACCGAGCTGGTGGCCCACGGCCGCACGCTGGAAGACATCCGTCAAATCATCGGCTGTGACGCCCTGATCTACCAGGATGTGGATGCCATGAAGAAAGTGGTCGGCAAGCTCAATCCGGCGATCAAGGGTTTTGAAGCCTCGTGCTTTGATGGCGTCTACATCACCGGTGATGTGAGTGCCGAGGACTTTGCGGCGATCCAGTCTCAACGCCTGACCCAAAAGGGCGAAGACGATGCGAGCAACTCGCGCCTGGCCTTGCAAAACCACCAGGACGAGTGAAGCGAGCGGAGCCTGCAGATGACCTCGCCTGACAAGAAAACCCTTCCTCGCAAGGACCTGCCCGTCGATGCGCGCATCGAAACGCTGGCCGTGCGCGAGGGGCTGCCCGCCACACAGTGGGGGGAAAACTCCGAAGCGCTGTTCCTGACCAGCAGCTTCAACCATCCTGATGCCGCCACCGCGGCGGCCCGCTTTGCCAACGAGGAAGAAGCCTTCGTCTACTCGCGCTTCACCAACCCGACGACGATGATGTTCGAGCGTCGCCTGGCGGCGCTGGAAGGCACTGAGGCGGCGATTGCCACCGCCAGCGGCATGAGCGCGATCCTGTTGCTGCTGATGGGGCTGCTCAAGTCGGGCGACCATGTGGTGTGTTCGCAAAGCGTGTTTGGCTCGACCATTTCGCTGCTGCAGAACCAGTTCGGCAAGTTCGGTGTGCAGGCCACTTTCGTGTCTCAGACCGATGTGCAGCAGTGGCGTGACGCCATGCAGCCCAACACCAAGCTGCTGTTCGCTGAGACCCCGAGCAACCCGCTCACTGAAGTGTGCGACATCCGTGCGCTGGCTGACATTGCCCATGCGGCAGGCGCCTTGCTGGCCGTGGACAACTGCTTTTGCACGCCCGCTCTGCAGCAACCCGTCAAACTGGGGGCCGACCTGATCGTGCACTCGGGGACGAAGTACCTGGACGGGCAAGGCCGCGTGCTGGCTGGCGCCGTCTGTGGTCCGGATGCCATCATCAATGGCCCGCTGATGAACACGCTGCGCGGTGCCGGCATGTCGCTGTCACCGTTCAACGCCTGGGTGGTGCTCAAGGGTCTTGAAACCCTGTCCATCCGCATGGCAGCACAAAGTGCCAACGCGCTGAAGCTGGCCCAGTGGCTGGAGCAGCAGCCGGGCGTGGACAAGGTGTACTACCCGGGCCTGCCCAGCCATCCGCAGCACGCGCTTGCGATGGCGCAGCAAAACGGCAGCGGCGGGGCGGTGGTGTCCTTCACCACCAAGTCTGCGACCGGGCCTGTCACCGTCACCGGCCCCGCGGGTCTGGACGAAGCCTCGCTGCGTCTGCGCCAGTCCGCTTTCCACGCCATCGACCAAACCCGCCTGTGCTCGATCACCTCGAACCTGGGCGACACCAAGACCCTCATCACCCACCCAGCCAGCACCTCGCATGGTCGCTTGAGTGAAGCCCAGCGTCTGGCTGCTGGCATCACGCAAGGCATGATCCGCGTGGCCGTGGGCCTCGAACACATTGACGACCTGACGGCTGACCTGGCCCGTGGTCTGGACACCTTGAACGTATGAGCCAAGTTCGCACCCGCTTCGCCCCCTCTCCCACGGGCTTCATCCACCTGGGCAATATCCGCTCAGCCCTGTATCCCTGGGCTTTTGCGCGCGCCAACAACGGCGTGTTCATCCTGCGCATCGAAGACACCGACGTCGAGCGTTCGTCGCAGGAGGCCGTGGACGTCATCCTCGAAGGCATGCAGTGGCTGGGCCTGAACCACGACGAGGGCCCGTACTACCAGATGCAGCGCATGGACCGTTACAAAGAGGTCCTGCAGCAGATGCTGGATCAGGGCCTGGTCTATCCCTGCTACATGAGCACCGCCGAGCTCGATGCCCTGCGTGAGCGCCAGATGGCCAACAAGGAAAAGCCGCGTTATGACGGTACCTGGCGGCCTGAGCCCGGCAAGACCTTACCGCCCGTGCCCGAAGGCGTCAAGCCCGTGCTGCGCTTCAAGAACCCGCAGGGCGGCTCCGTCGTGTGGGACGACAAGGTCAAGGGCCGCATCGAGATCAGCAACGACGAGTTGGATGACCTCGTGATCGCGCGCCCGGACGGCACGCCCACCTACAACTTCTGCGTCGTGGTGGATGACATGGACATGGGCATCACCCACGTCATCCGTGGCGACGACCACGTCAACAACACCCCGCGCCAGATCAACATCCTGCGCGCCCTGGGCCAGGAGCCCCCGGTGTACGCCCACTTGCCCACTGTGCTCAACGAGCAGGGCGAGAAGATGAGCAAGCGTCATGGTGCCAAGGCCGTCACGCAGTACCGCGACGAAGGTTACCTTTCCGACGCCATCGTGAACTATCTGGCTCGCCTGGGCTGGAGCCACGGTGACGACGAGATCTTCTCGCGTCAGCAACTGGTCGAGTGGTTCAACCTGGACCACCTGGGCAAGAGCGCCGGTCAGTTTGACGAAGCGAAGCTGCGCTGGGTCGCCCAGCAGCACATGAAAACCGCCGATGACGCGATGCTGGCCGGCCTGGTGCGAGAGCAGTTCGCCCGCCATGGCGTGACCTTGCCAGCAGCGTTGCAAACAGGCGACAAGCTGACCGCTCTGTGCGCGCTGTTCAAGGACCGTTGTGCCACCACGGTGGAGCTGATGGAGTGGCTGACGATGTACGTGCAGCACCTCCACGCCCCGGCAGAAGAGCTGGCAGCCCAACTGACCGACGTGACCCGCCCGGCTGTGCAGGCGCTGGCCAAGCGTCTGGAGAGCGTGTCCTGGGAGAAGGAGGCCATCAGCCAAGCCATCAAGGACACCTTGAAGGAAGCTGGCCTGAAGATGCCACAACTGGCCATTCCCGTGCGCTTACTGGTGTGCGGTCGCTCGCAAACGCCGTCGGTGGACGCTGTGCTGGCGCTGTTCGAGCGCGAAGACGTGCTGGCGCGCCTGGCCCGCGCCTGAGCCAGTGTGTCGTGTCGGCAGCGGCGGGGCAGGGCACCGCGCTGACGCTGTCGCGCGACATCGACAACCGGAAGTTTTTCAACAGACCTTGATGTCGGAAAATTTTTCGGTATATACTCTCAGTCTCGCTTGAACGACGCTTTGTTTGAAACAACAAAGCAGCCGGGCAACTCGAAAGGGTGCAAATCCTGACGGGGGTATAGCTCAGCTGGGAGAGCGCTTGCATGGCATGCAAGAGGTCAGCGGTTCGATCCCGCTTACCTCCACCATCACAGGTGGTCAGGTTGCTGAAGTTGCCAGGTAAAGCGTCGGTCAGGTTGCATGAAGGATTCAGTCCCCTTCGTCTAGAGGCCTAGGACACCACCCTTTCACGGTGACTACAGGGGTTCGAATCCCCTAGGGGACGCCAAGTTTTGACGGCACTTGGGTTGCGAAAGCAGCCACAGACGTCAGCCACTGCGGAGTGGTAGTTCAGTTGGTTAGAATACCGGCCTGTCACGCCGGGGGTCGCGGGTTCGAGTCCCGTCCACTCCGCCAAAATTTGAAAAGCGTCGCTGGTAACACAGCAACGTGAAGTTGATGAATCAGTCTCGGTGCCAGTCTGGCGCCCTGAGTGCGAAAGCATGAGGGGGTATAGCTCAGCTGGGAGAGCGCTTGCATGGCATGCAAGAGGTCAGCGGTTCGATCCCGCTTACCTCCACCAAAGATGCCGACAGGTTGGTGCCTGTCGTGATGGTGGCGACAG
Organism: Aquabacterium sp. G14; assembly: GCF_037482285.1. Lineage (NCBI taxonomy): Bacteria > Pseudomonadati > Pseudomonadota > Betaproteobacteria > Burkholderiales > Sphaerotilaceae > Aquabacterium > Aquabacterium sp. G14. The sequence continues at coordinate 79,580 of NZ_JBBEYB010000008.1, read as the reverse complement.
GCGGCGACGGGTTGAATCATCAGCAGACAATTTGTTTGACGGAGTCCCCTTCGTCTAGAGGCCTAGGACACCACCCTTTCACGGTGACTACAGGGGTTCGAATCCCCTAGGGGACGCCAAGTTTTGACGGCGCTTGGATTGCGTAAGCGATCAAAGACGTCAGCCACTGCGGAGTGGTAGTTCAGTTGGTTAGAATACCGGCCTGTCACGCCGGGGGTCGCGGGTTCGAGTCCCGTCCACTCCGCCAAGGTATATCAGGTGCTGCTGGTGACTCGGCAACACCTTGTTGATGGATCAGTCTCGGTGCCAGTTTGGCGCCCCGATTGCGAAAGCATGAGGGGGTATAGCTCAGCTGGGAGAGCGCTTGCATGGCATGCAAGAGGTCAGCGGTTCGATCCCGCTTACCTCCACCACTCACCGCCGCGTGTGTCGCGTGCCGGTCACGGTGGCGACAAGCCGGTAGCGAGGCAGGTACAATCAGCAACGAGTTAGTTTGACGGAGTCCCCTTCGTCTAGAGGCCTAGGACACCACCCTTTCACGGTGACTACAGGGGTTCGAATCCCCTAGGGGACGCCAAGTTTTGACGGCGCTTGGATTGCATAAGCGATCAGAGACGTCAGCCACTGCGGAGTGGTAGTTCAGTTGGTTAGAATACCGGCCTGTCACGCCGGGGGTCGCGGGTTCGAGTCCCGTCCACTCCGCCAAAAATGCAAAGCCCTGATGCGCAAGCGTCAGGGCTTTTTGCTTGGCGCGTGTACTGGCAGGAGGTGGTGGCCTCGGCGCCAGAAGCCTGGGAGGGCCGGCCAGGCCAGGCCAGGCCAGGCCAGCTTGGGCGATCAGGTCTGTACCGCTGGGCCCGGTGTGCGCCGGCCGAACATGGCCCAACTCTCGATCGTCATCACGATCTCGTCGCGCTGGTTGAGGGCTTCCCAGCGCGTTTGCACCAGACCCACATGGGGCTTGCTCTTCATGGGGCGGCTGTCGAGCACGGTCATGCGGGCGCGCAGTGCGTCACCTACCAGCACCGGTTTGTGCCATTTCAGCGAATCCAGCCCGGGAGAGCCCAGGCTGCTGGAGTTGAGGATGAAGCCGTCGCACATCATGCGCATGACGATGCCGGCGGTGTGCCAGCCGCTGGCGGCCAGTCCGCCGAACAGCGAGGCCTTGCCCGCCTCTTCGTCCAGGTGGAAGGGCTGAGGGTCGAAATCGGTGGCAAAGCGGATGATCTCCTCGCGGCCGACTTCGCGTGGGCCGAAGGTCATGCTCAGTCCGGGTGTGAAATCTTCCCAGTACCAGCGAGGTGACGAGGTGCTTGTGCCGGTTTCGGCCTGACTCATGGCTTGTCCTTGTGACGTGGGTGAAGGGGTTTGACTTTGACTTCCTCGCGCAGGCTGCGATCGATGGCGCGGCGGGCCTCGGCGCGCTCTTTCGCCTTGAGACTATGTGGCGTTTGATGCGCGCCGGCCTTGCGTTGCAGGGCTGGGGCCACCAAAGGGTTGCGCGGCTTGAGGGCCGGCACGACCAAGGGCGGCTGTTGCGTGAGCTTTTTCTTGCGAACGGCGGTCATGGCGGTGGCCGTGAGGCGTGGGCAGTCTGCAGGCTGGGCGCCGGCGCAGGTCGGTTGGCCAGCCAGGTTCCCAGCGCAATGACGACGGTGCTGAGCAGCATCCAGCTTGTGATGCGCTCGTTCAAGAAGAGCGCACCCCACAGCATGCCAAAAACGGGGATCAGGAAGGTGACGGTGAGGGCCTGGTTGGGACCAATGCGTCCGATCAGGCGGAAGAACACGATCTGGGCCAGACCGGTGCAGACGATGCCCAGGGCCAGCAGTGCGGCCCATGCGGTGCCGGGGACCTCGTTCCAGGCCTGGGCCGTGTGCGGGGGCACGGGTTGAGGGCCGAGCCACAAGGCCGGGCCGATCATCACCAGTGCCGTCATGCACAGGGTGCCGGTGGCATTGCTCAGGGGGCTGAGCGCGTGCAGATGACGGCGGGCCACGTGTACCGACAGGGCATAAGACAGCGTGGCACACAACATCAATGCAACGGCCAGCAAGCCGCCTGAGCCTGGTGGGATCGCGCCCTTGTCGGCGGTGAGCAGCGTGACACCCAGCAGTCCGAGGGTCAGGCCCAAGCCGCGTGTCAGGTGCATGCGCTCACGCAGCCACAGCCATCCGACGAACGCGCCCCACATGGGCGTGGTGGCGTTGAGGATGGACATCAAACCCGCCGGCAAATGACGGGCCGCCACACTCAGGCAGAGGAAGGGGAGGCCGAAGGCCAGCAGTCCACAAACCAGCAAAGGCTTGGCGTAGGAGATCAATTGTGCGCCATCCCGCTTCAGCAGCACGATGGGGAGCAGCAGTAGCACCGCGGAGCTGACGCGGAAGGCGGCGAGACCCGCCGGGCCCACCACAGGCGCAGCGACATGCAGAAACAGGAATGAGCCACCCCATACGGCGGCCAGCGCCAGCATGGCCAGCATGTCGCGAAATGTCATATGGGCTCTATCCTAGCGGGAAGGCCGGCGTCTTGCTGATGACCTTGAATTGCGGGGTTTGTGCAAGTTACGGGGCGGCGAGGAGAAAGTCGCAGGTGCTGTCCTTAAAATCGCGGCCTGTCATCACGAATCATCAACGAAAGACTGTCATGCAAGTTGCCGCTTCCATTTTCAAGGCCTACGACATCCGGGGCATCGTCGGTCAGACCTTGAACGAGGCGATGGCCGAGCACCTGGGCCGTGCTTTCGGTACAGAGGCGCTGAAGCTGGGGGAGAAGGCCGTGGCGGTCGGGCGTGATGGCCGTCTGTCCGGCCCATCTCTCAGCGCGGCATTGATTCAGGGCTTGCGTAGCACTGGCATCAACGTGATTGACCTGGGCGCGGTGACCACGCCGATGTTGTACTACGTGGCCGCCACGCGCGGTGAGTTGGGGTGCCACAGCGGCATCCAGGTGACGGGCAGCCACAACCCGAAGGACTACAACGGCTTCAAGATGGTGTTGGCGGGTCGTGCCATTTACGGCGATGACATTCAGGGCCTGCGTGAGCGCATCGAAGCCGAAGACTATGCGCGTGGCCAAGGCGCCCTGAGCGAGCTCAATGTGCTGGCCGAGTACACGCAACGCATCATCGGTGACTGTAAGCTGGCCCGTCCGATGAAGATCGTGGTGGACTCGGGCAATGGCATCCCGGGTGCTTCGGCCCCCGGCATCCTGCGCGCGCTGGGCTGCGAGGTCATCGAGCTGTACTCCGAGGTGGATGGTGACTTTCCCAACCACCATCCAGACCCGTCCAAGCCCGAGAACCTGCGCGATCTGATCGCCGCCGTGAAAGAGCATGGCGCCGAGCTGGGCCTGGCCTTTGATGGCGACGGTGACCGCCTGGGCGTCGTCACCCGCGAGGGCAACAACATCTTTCCCGACCGCCAGATCATGCTGTTTGCGCAGGATGTGCTGACGCGCGTGCCCGGTGGCCAGATCATTTATGACGTGAAGTGCAGCCAGCAGCTGGCCGTGGCCGTGCGTGCGGCCGGCGGGGTGCCGGTGATGTACAAGACCGGTCACTCGCTGGTCAAGGCCAAGCTCAAGGAAACCGGCGCGCCGTTTGCCGGTGAGATGAGCGGGCACATCTTCTTTGCCGAGCGCTGGTACGGCTTTGACGATGCCACCTATACGGCTGCGCGTCTGTTGGAGATCCTGAGCAAGGTGGCCGACCCGAGCGCCGTGCTCAATGCCCTGCCCACCAGCCACAGCACGCCCGAGTTGAACGTGGCCTGTGCCGAAGGCGAGCACCACGAGGTGATCGAGAAGCTGCGCCAGACCGCGCGCTTCGAAGGCGCCGAGCTGACGACCATCGACGGCCTGCGTGCCGATTACCCCGATGGTTTCGGTCTGGTGCGCGCGTCCAACACGACGCCCGTGCTGGTACTGCGCTTCGAAGGCCAGACCCCGGAAGCGCTGGCTCGCATTCAGGCGCACTTCATGGCGGCCGTGCTGGCCGTCAAGCCCGATGCGCACATCGGTGCCTCGGCACACTGATGGCAAGACGGGCTGACCGGTTTGAGTGATTCTGCGCCGAGCGAACTTGCGCTGAAGCCTTGGCTGGCCCGGCAAGCCTACAGCCTGCTGCTGCGCCTGGGTACCCCTGCTTATCTGTGGCGGGTGTGGGCGCGCGGGCGTGAGGAGCCGGCCTACCGTGTCGACTGGACGTGGCGCTTGGGCTGGTATGGACGTGCTCATCGCGAGGCGGTGCGACGCTTTCAAGGTCATCCGGTGCTGTGGCTGCATGCGGTGTCGCTGGGCGAGGCCCGTGCCGCCGCCCCTCTGGTACAGGCCCTGCGGGTGCAACGCCCTGACATGCGCCTGTTGTTGACGCACACCACAGCGACGGGGCGCGAGGCAGGGCGTGCCTTGCTGCAAGACGGTGATGTGCAGACCTGGCTGCCTTATGACACCCCCGGCGCGGTCCGGCGTTTTCTGCGCCTGCACCGTCCGCAGGTGGGGGTGCTGATGGAAACCGAGGTTTGGCCCAATCTGCAACATGAGGCGTGGCGGGCTGGGGTGCCCATGGTGTTGGCCAACGCACGCCTGAGTGAGAAGAGCTTGCGACAGGGGTTGAGGGTGGGCGCGCTGATGCGTCCTGCTGCGCAGGCCATGCGTCTGTGCCTGGCGCAGACACCGCAGGATGCGGCGCGCCTGACCCGTATGGGCGCACCCTTGGTGCGGGTGGCGGGCAATGTGAAGTTCGACATGACGCCATCGCCTGCCTTGTTGATGCAAGGCCAGGCTTGGCGGGCTGCCAGCACACGCCCGCTGGTGCTGGCGGCGAGCACGCGAGAGGGCGAAGAGGTCGGTTTGCTGGCCGCTTGGCAAGCTGCGTGTGCTCGCCTTGCCGTGGACGAAGCACGTCCACGCTTGTGGATCGTGCCCCGACATCCGCAGCGTTTTGACGATGTGGCGGAAATCGTGACATCGGCGGGTTTGAGCCTGTCACGGCGCAGCGCCTGGTCGAACGGTGTCCCCGATGCGGCAGCAATGGCCGCCGAGGTGTGGCTGGGGGACTCGATGGGCGAGATGCCTGCTTATTACGCTGCGGCACGCGTCGCTCTGCTGGGGGGCAGCTTTGCGCCACTGGGCGGTCAGAACCTCATCGAGGCAGCTGCGTGCGGCTGTCCGGTGGTGATGGGGCCCTCGACGTTCAATTTCGCAGATGCGGCCGAGTTGAGTGAGCAGGCGGGCGCGGCTCAGCGTGTGGCCGATTGGTCCGAAGGTGTGACCAAGGCCCTGGAGATGTGCGAGTCAGGGTTGCAAGCCCGCATGGCGGCATGCGCGCTGGAGTTTGCACAAGCCCACCGTGGTGCCGCGCACAAGATGGCCGAGGCCATCTGGGCCGTGGCGTGGCCAGGGTGAGCTGAGGCGTCAGGCCAGAAGGTCTTGCCACTCGGGGTGGCGTCGAATGTAGACAGCCACGTAACTGCACACCGGGTTGACGCGCAGCCCTTCACTGCGTGCCCAGTTCAGCGCGGCACAGACCAGTTGTGCCGCCAAGCCTCGCCCTTCCAGCGCCCTGGGGACACCGGTGTGTGTCAGGTGCATCACCCCATCGATGAGGTGATAGTCTGCTTCGCAACGCAGCCCATCCACGATGGCCTCGAAGCGGCCCGCTTGCGGATGATGAACGATGGTCAGTGATGAGGGGCTGGACATGGTGATGGAGTCTCCGATCAAGGGGGCGGGCTGATTCAGACCAGGCCCAGTGCGCCGAGCAAGGCGCCGGCGGCAATCAGCCAGATCAGACGAATTTTGGTGCACCACACCAGCACCGCCACCACGAAGCTGAGCAACAAGGCGCGCGGTTGGGTGGCCAGCGGTGGGGCCAACACCCAACCAGTGGCCAGCAACAATCCGACCGTGACCGGCATCATGCCCGCCTGAAATGCCTGCACGCTCAACCAGTGGCGCCGCGTGGACACCCAGCGTGCCACAGCCAGCGCCAAGGTGGTGGAGGGGATCATGATCCCCAGCATGCTGATCAAGGCGCCACCGAGGCCGCCGGCATACCAGCCGAAGAGGCCGACAAACAAGACATTGGGGCCTGGCGCGGCCTGGGCCAGCGCAATGGCCGCGGTGAAGTCACCGTTGCTGAGCAGATGGTCATTGACGACCAGCCGTCGGTGCATGTCAGACACCAGTGTGATGGCGCCGCCGATCGACATCAGCGAGAGAGCGATGAAGTGCCCGAACAGGCTCCACCACACCTCAGGGGCCCACATGAACGGTGACATGAGCAGAGGGGGGGCGGCTTGGCTCACGAAGTCTCCTTGGCAGACGCGGCCTGACGTCGGCGGCGCAAGACGGTGTACGTGAACACGCAGGTGACACCGCCCAGCCCGAGCAGCACCCATACCAGCGGCCAGCGCAGCCAGATCATCATGACCAGTGCCAAGGCAGACAGCGAGAGGGCGGTCGGCCAGCCCAACTCGTGTTGCCGCATCGGTGCCGACAGCTTGAGCACCGTGCCGACGATCTGACCGGCTGCGACGGCCGCGATGCCGCTCAGGGCACCGTGGATGAGGCCTTGCAACTGCTGCACCTGGCTGGCCTCACCCAGCAGCCACGCCAGACCCAGCATCAGGATCAACGGGGCCGTGATCATGCCTGCCAGGGCCACCAAGGCGCCGCGCCAGCCAAAGAAGCGATCACCGATCATCAGGGAGAGGTTGCAGACGTTCGGTCCGGGCAATACCTGTGCCGTGGACAGCAACTCCACAAATTCCCGTGGGGTCAGCCATTGGTGTCGGTCACACAGCTCACGCTGTGCCACCGCCAGCACGCCCCCGAAGCCCTGCAGCGCCAGCAGCGAGAAAGCCGTGAACAACTCGGTCAAGGAAGCGGGCCGCGCAGCCGCAGTGTCCAGGGGCGCGGCGGATTCAAGCTCAGGCATACACCGCTACCACCTGGTAGCCCAGAGCCGCCAACTGGCCGCACGGGGTCCACAGGGTGGTTTTCTCGTTCACGAAGCCCTCGCCCACGGCCAGTGCATCCTTGTCCATGCGCCAGTGGCCATCGCGCTGTCCGATGCTGACAGGGCGCAACTCCAGCGCCCAGGAGACCGAGGAGGCCGGCGTGTAGCCCCGAAGCTGTGCCAAGGCAGGGGTGGGGCCAGCGTCGGCCAGGATGATGGCCTGCAGTTCGGTGTCGATGCCGGCGTTGTCGAGCAGGCGCACATAGGTGCGGCTGTGCCAAGAGTCATCACCCGAGAAGGGGACGCCACCTTCGGCATGTCGGAATTCGAGATGACGGGTGAACGGCGGTGTCATGCCGGGGATGAAGGGCCATGGGTAGGAGGTTTCTACGTCGTTGGCGACAGCCACCTGCGGTGGGCGCAGCGATGGCAAGACCGATTCACGTCCGACACCAAAGGAGCCGAGCAAGATGCCGGCAATTTGCTCCACTCCCTCGGCGTTGGCTTGCAGGATTTGAGCCTTGACCTGGCGAATGTTCTTGCCTTGACGCAGCAGGGTCACATCCACGTGCACCAGACCCGGGCTGACGGGGCCCACGAAGTTGGTTTGCAGGGCGCGAAGGGGCCAATCACTGCCACAGATGTCACGCATGGCCTGCACCGCCATCACCGACAGCACACCACCGAACATGGTGCGCCCCTGCTGCCAGTCTTCGGTGATGCGAAAGCTGACACGCTGCCCCTCCCTCTGTCGGTGGTCCAGCACCTGGGCCAGAGGGGTGATCGGGGAGCTCGCTGGATTCATGGTGGGCACTTCTTGGGGTAAAGCAGAAGGCCCTATTATCAAACGACCGTATCAATCGTCTGTGCCGCCTGCGCCCCTCACTCGCAGGAGCGGGCCCACCTGCTCTGCGGGAACAGGGCGGCTGTACAGATAGCCTTGGGCGATGTCGCAGCCCAGTTTGCTGAGCAACTCGACCTGCTCGGGGTGCTCGACACCTTCGGCAACCACAGACATGTGCAGCCCGTGTGCCATCGAAATCATCGTGCTCACGAGCTGACAGTCGCTCAGGTTGTGAGGGGTGTCCTGGATGAAGCTGCGATCGATTTTGAGCTGGTGAACCGGGAAACGCTTGAGGTAGGCCAGCGAGGAGTAGCCTGTGCCGAAGTCGTCGATCGACAAGGACACGCCCAACTGGTAGAGCATCAGCAGGAACTGTTCCGCGCTGGTGCCCGACTCCATCAGGCCGCTTTCGGTGATCTCGATTTCGAGATGCTCGGGCGGCAGGCCCGTGTCCCGCAGGATGCGTGACAGCCGTTCGATCACGCCACCACGACGTACCTCACTGGGGGACAGGTTGACGGCGATGCGGCCGAAGCGCAGGCCCGCATCCAGCCAGACCTTGCCCTGACGGCACGCTTCGTGAAGCACCCATTCACCCAGCGCCACGATCATGCCGGTCTCTTCCATGATCGGGATGAATTCGCCAGGTCCGATGGAGGGCAGGGTGGCATCGTCTCCGCTCGGGGTTTTGAGTCGCACCAAGGCTTCGAGGGCGACCACCTCGCCGGTGGCGATGTTCACCATCGGCTGGTAGTGCAGGGTGAACTCATCGTGCTCGACCGCGCGGCGCAGGCGTGTTTCCATCTGCAGCCGATTGGTGGCCACAGCGGTGAAGGCTTCGGTATAGAAGTTGAAGTTGTTGCGTCCACGCCGTTTGGATTCGTACATGGCCGCATCGGCGTTGCGAATCAGTTCGGCAGCGTCTTGTCCATCTTGTGGGAAGAGGCTGATGCCGATGCTGGCGCGCACGTACACCTGCTGGCCGCCGTCGAGTGTGAAGGGCTGCCCCAGACTGTCGAGGATGGCAGAGGCCACCATGCCGGCCTGTTGCGGGTGGCGCAGGTGTTCCAGGACCAGGATGAACTCGTCACCGCTGAGTCGGCCCAATGTGTCTTCCTGTCGGACGCGTTCGCGCAGGCGCTGTGCCACTTGTTTGAGCAGGCTGTCGCCCGCCGCGTGTCCCAGGCCGTCGTTGACGGTCTTGAAGTTGTCCAGATCGATGAACACCACGCCCACCAGCGTGCGGTGGCGTTGGGCGAGGTTCAGGGCATGGCTGAGGCGCTGTTGGATCAGCACCCGGTTGGGCAGGTCGGTGAGCGGATCGAAGTGGGCCATGCGCGCGAGGCGCTCTTCGGTTTCCTTCAGTGGGGTGATGTCGGTGAACATCGCCACAAAGTGGGCAGGGCGCCCACGGGCACTGTGCACGGCACTCAGCGACATCTTGACCATGAAAAGCTCACCGCTCTTGCGCCGGAACCAGACTTCACCTTGCCAGGCACCATGGTTGCGCAAGTCGGTGCGGATCTCGTCGATGAGGTCGGCCGGCTGGTCGGGGATGAGGAACTCTGGCGTGCGGCCCACGGCCTCGTCTTCGTGGTAACCGGTCAGACTGGTGAACGCGGAATTGATGGAGACCAGGATGCGGTTGCGGTCGAGCACCATCATGCCGTCGCGTGTGCTCTCCAGGGCTGCGGCGTGCAAGCGCACCCGTTCCTGCGTGAGATCATGCTGGGTGTCGCGGTGGAGGTTGGTGAGCGCGAACGATAGGTCATCCGACAGGTCCTGGAACAAGGCGAGCTCTTCACGGTCCTGATCGCGGACGCGACGACCCAGCAGGAGCAGATGTCCCACCAGTTCCTGGTCCCGCAACAGCGGCACGATCACGCAGCCTGGGGTGTTGGCCTCGATGGCCTGGATGGCCCACAAAGGCAGGTCGGGGTGCTGACTCAGGTCGGCGGTGCGAAAGCAGCGCCCCTCGAGCAGACACTGTGGCAACTCGGCCACGGGGTCGGGGCTCACACGGAAGCTCAGGGTGTCTTGAGCAGGCTGGGCATCGCCTGCAGCTGCCTGGCAGTTGAGTTGACGGGGAATGTGGGCATCAAACAGCGTGACCCATGCCTTTCGGAATTGCCCTTGTTGCACAGCGACCTCGCACACGCGCTGGAGCAGGTCGAACTCGCTGTCGGCGCGCACGATGGCCTGGTTGACGTGGCTGAGGAAGTCGTACATGCGCGTTTTGTGGCGCAACTGGTTCTCGCGTGCCTTCAGCGAGCCCATCGCATCTTCACGCTGGCGCTGCGCGCGGGCAATGAGAACCAGCAAAACCAGGGTGACGCAGGCCACCAAGGCCATGTTCAGCTTGTCGAGACGCTGCTGCAATGCGGTTTCGGCGTCCAGCTCAGACGCCCACTGGGTCGCGACCGTGTGGGCGGTTTGCTCGATGCCGACCAGTAGCGCTTGCAATTGAGCGGCATCGGTGGTGGGGGGGGAGCTCAGTCGGCCGGCCTGTGCCTCGCGGGCACTCACCAGCAGCTTGGCCAGTTGGGTCAGGCCTGGCTGCAGCGTTGTGGGGGCCATGTGCTGGAGCTGTCGCGCCGCATACTGGGCCTCGCCCGAGAGGGTGTCGATCAGTTGCGCACTGCCTGGATTCTGGCCGGCAGCATGCTGTTCCGTGAGGATCTGAGCCCGTCGTGCCTGTAGCTGAGCCTGTGACAACAGGGTGTCAAAGGTGTGGGCGCGTTGTTGCAGCTCGTACCAGCCTTGATGAGACCAGGCCATCAGGCCCAGGCTGACGGCAGCCAGCAGCAGCACGGACCACGCCATGGAACGGAAACGTCCCTTCGCCAGAGCTGAGCCTGGAGCTGAGGATGGCCGAGGCCGGGCAGAGTTCGAAACCGCGCTCACAACAACAAAACAGAGGGGCTGGAGGTCAAAAAACGGAAAAAACAGTGAGTCGGCACGCAGAGATCAGATCGGCGATGATGCACATGGCAACGCTGCCCTTGCTTCTGAAAGGGCTGTGTGTGGTGCACACCCGCACTCAAACTGCGAGCGTATCGCGTCAATGAGGTCCCAATTGTCGTCTTTTGTACCGATTTACCCTGCCAAGTCTCTGACTATGCATGTCCGTGGCCTGCCGCAACACCTCCTGATCTGGGGGGATTTGGCGCGCATCAGTGCGGAAGAACCCTTGTTGGTGATGGTGCACGGCTGGATGGACGTGGCCGCATCGTTCCAGTTCATGGTGGACGAGTTGCGCCAGCAGCCTGGCTGGGCTGACCGACCGATTGCCGCGCTGGATTGGCGGGGCTTTGGCCGAACCCCGGCACCCCTTGGGACGGACGCCTATTTTTTCCCGGACTACCTCGGGGATCTGGATGCCGTGGTGCATGCGCTCTCGCCCGATCACCCGATCGACTTGCTGGGGCACAGCATGGGCGGCAATGTGGTCACGATGTATGCGGGGGTGCGGCCCCACAAGATCCGGCGTCTGGTCAACCTGGAGGGGTTTGGCATGCCCGCCACCACCTCCGACGAAGCGCCGGACCGTTACACGCGCTGGCTCGACGAGTTGCGCACGCCCATGCAACTGAAGTCGTACGACAGTCTGGAGGGGGTGGCGGGCCGCCTGCAGGCCAACAATCCGCGCATCCGCACCGAGCATGCGATGTGGCTCGCGCAGCATTGGGCGCGCGAGGAGGGGGGGCGTTGGGTGATCAATGCCGACCCGGCGCACAAGCGGGTCAATCCATTGCTCTACCGGGTGGAGGAGGTGACGGCCTTGTGGGCGCGCATCACCTGCCCGGTGCTGTTCATTGAAGGGCTGCAGACCCAGTATTTCGCGCTGTTCAACGGACGCTACACGCGGGACGAGTTCCTGGTGCGTGCCGAGGCGATCGCCAAGTTGCGCATCGAGAGTCTGGACGACGCTGGTCACATGCTGCATCACGATCAGCCCGAGGCGCTGGCAGGCCTTTTGGCAGATCACCTGGCTCTGCCATCCGACGTGTCGGTCGCGCCGCCACAAAGCCCTGGCGCGTGAGAAAATAGAACCATCTGACAAGGCTCCAGCCATTGGCTGCGGGGCCTTTTTGCCATATTCCACCCAATATTCGCAGGATTTCACATGGACATCGAACGCATCAACGCCCTGGGCACCCAGATCGCCGACCTGACTCAGCGCACCGCTGAGCTCCGGAGGTATCTTTGACTGGGATGAAAAGTCCCGCCGTCTAGCTGAAGTCAACGCCGAACTCGAAGACCCGGCCGTCTGGAACGACCCCAAGCGCGCGCAAGCCTTGGGCAAGGAAAAGCGCTCCCTTGAGGACGTGGTCCTGGTCATCGCATCCTTGACCACGAACCTGGCCGACAACGGCGAACTCTTCGAGATGTCGAAGGAAGAGGGTGACGAAGCCGGCCTGCAAGCCATTGGCGACGAGGTGCTGGGTTTGCAAGCTCAGGTCGAGCAGCTTGAGTTCCGCCGCATGTTCAGCAACCCGGCCGACCCGAGCAACTGCTTCATCGACATCCAGGCTGGTGCGGGTGGCACCGAGGCCTGCGACTGGGCGTCCATGCTGCTGCGCCAATACCTGCGTTACTGCGAGCGCAAGGGCTTCACCGCGACGCTGGAAGACGAAACTCCCGGCGACACGGCTGGCATCAAGAGCGCCACGATCAAGGTCGAAGGCGATTACGCCTTCGGTTACCTGCGCACCGAAACCGGCGTGCACCGTCTGGTCCGCAAGTCGCCGTTCGACTCTTCGGGTGGCCGTCACACCTCGTTTGCCTCGGTGTTCGTCTACCCGGAAATCGACGATTCGATCGAGATCGACATCAACCCGGCTGACGTGCGCACCGACACCTACCGCGCTTCGGGCGCGGGTGGTCAGCACATCAACAAGACCGACTCGGCCGTGCGCCTGACGCACATCCCGACCGGCATCGTGGTGCAGTGCCAGGACAGCCGTTCGCAGCACAGCAACCGCGATGTGGCCTGGCGCCGCCTGCGTTCGCGCCTGTACGACCATGAAATGCGCAAGCGCATGGAAGCACAGCAGAAGCTGGAAGACACCAAGACCGATGTGGGCTGGGGTCACCAGATTCGCTCCTACGTGCTGGACAACAGCCGCATCAAGGACCTGCGCACCAACGTTGAAATCTCCGCCACCCAGAAGGTGCTGGACGGAGACCTGGACCCATTCATCGAAGCCAGCCTGAAACAGGGCCTCTAAAAGGATAGCCATGCGTGAAGGTACTGCTCCGCTGGTGCGCCGTGAAGACTACACGGCGCCCGCGTTCTGGATCAAGACGGTCGATCTGACCTTTGACCTGGATCCGGCCAAGACCCTGGTCATCAACAAGATGACCGTGGAACCCAATCCGGGCCAACCGGGCGCTGCATTGCGTCTGGACGGTGAAGACATCACCCTGACCCGCGTGCTGGTGGACGGTGAGCCCGTCACCTTCCGCACCGAGGATCAGCAACTGGTGCTGGAGAACCTGCCCCAGCAGCCCTTCACGCTGGAGATCCGCAATACCTGCGCCCCAGAGAAGAACACGCAACTGTCGGGTCTGTACACCAGCGGTGGCGGGTTCTTCACGCAGTGCGAGGCCCTAGGCTTCCGCCGCATCACCTACTTCCTCGACCGTCCGGATGTGATGGCGACCTTCCGCGTGACGCTGAAGGCCGACAAGCGCAAGTACCCCGTGCTGCTGTCCAACGGCAACCTGGTGGAAGAGGGCGACTTGGGCAATGGCCGCCACACGGCCGTGTGGGAGGACCCGCATCCCAAGCCCAGCTACCTGTTTGCCCTGGTCGCTGCCGACCTGGTGCGCCGCGAGCAGCGTATCGTGACGCGCGAAGGCAAGGAGCACCTGCTGCAGATCTACGTGCGCGCCGGTGATCTGGACAAGACCGAACATGCGATGAACTCGCTGATCGCGTCGATCGTCTGGGACGAGCACAAGTACGGCCTGAGTCTGGATCTGGAGCGTTTCATGATCGTCGCAGTCAGCGACTTCAACATGGGCGCGATGGAGAACAAGGGGTTGAACATCTTCAACACCAAGTTCGTGCTGGCCAACCCCAACACCGCCACCGACGTGGACTTTGGCAATGTGGAAAGCGTGGTCGCTCACGAGTACTTCCACAACTGGACCGGCAACCGCATCACCTGCCGCGACTGGTTCCAGCTCTCGCTCAAGGAAGGCCTCACCGTTTTCCGCGACCAGCAGTTCAGCCAGGACATGTCGGGCAGCCTGAGCGCCCGCGCGGTCAAGCGCATTGAAGACGTGCGCACGCTGCGCCAATTGCAGTTCCCGGAAGATGCGGGCCCGATGGCGCATCCGGTGCGCCCGGACAGCTACATGGCCATCGACAATTTCTACACGGCCACCGTGTATGAAAAGGGGGCCGAAGTGGTGCGCATGATGCACACCCTGGTGGGCGATGCGGGTTTCGTCAAGGGCATGGACCTGTACTTCTCGCGCCATGACGGCCATGCCGTGACCTGCGACGACTTCGCCCAGGCGATTGCCGATGCCAACCCTGAGAGCGAGTTGGCAAAACGGTTGGACCAGTTCAAGCGCTGGTACAGCCAGGCTGGCACGCCGCGTGTGCAGGCGCACGGCGTCTACGACGCGGAGAACCGCATCTACACCCTGACCTTGACTCAAACCTGCGCCCCGACTGCAGGCCAGCCTGAGAAGGCGCCCGCCGTGATCCCCGTGGCCATGGGCCTGGTGGGCATGGACGGTCGCCAGATCAACCTGCATCTGGAGGGGCGCCTGGACCCGATCGGCCACAACACCGTGCTGGTGCTGTCTGAGCCGAGCCAGACGTTCACGTTTGTGCATGTGCCGGTGGAGCCGGTGCCTTCGCTGCTGCGCGGGTTCTCAGCACCGGTGGTGCTGGAAACCGAGCTGGGCGATGACGCTTTGTTTGCCCTGCTCAGCCACGACCACGATCCGTTCAACCGTTGGGAAGCCGGCCAGAAGCTGGCGCTGCGCCGCATCTTGAGCGCGGTGCACGGCAATGGTCACATCGAGCTGGACGCGCGCTTCATCGACGCGATGCGCGGCGTGTTGCGTCACCCCGAGCTGGATGCGGCGTTCAAGGAGTTGGTGCTGACCTTGCCGAGCGAAGCCTATGTGGCTGAGCAACTCGACGTGGTTGATCCGCAGCGCATTCACACGGCGCGCGAAGGCATCAAGCTGCAACTGGCCCGCGCCCTGCACACCGACTGGGAGTGGGCGTATGAGTCGAACCATGACACTGGCGCCTATTCGCCCGATGCCGTGAGCAGCGGCCGCCGCGCCTTGGCCAATCTGGCGTTGAGCATGTTGGTGCTGGACGCCCAGGTTCGCCACAACCAGGTGTGGCCGGGCAAGGCCCTGCAGCGTTTCAAGGACGCGACCAACATGACGGATCGTCTGGGGGC
Source organism: Aquabacterium sp. G14 (assembly GCF_037482285.1). Lineage (NCBI taxonomy): Bacteria > Pseudomonadati > Pseudomonadota > Betaproteobacteria > Burkholderiales > Sphaerotilaceae > Aquabacterium > Aquabacterium sp. G14. Next base: position 64,333 of record NZ_JBBEYB010000008.1, on the reverse strand, counting down.
TTTGGCCGCGCTGGTCAACGCTCACAGCGATCTGGCCGCTGGCGCGCTGGAGCGCTTCCATGCTCAGTTCAAGAACGAGGCGCTGGTCATCGACAAGTGGTTCACCTTGCAGGTCACCGCTCCCGAGCACGAGGGCAAAGTCTTTGCTCGCGCCAAAGCGCTGATGCAGCACCCCGACTTCACGCTGCGCACGCCCAACCGGGCCCGTAGCCTGCTGATGGCGTTGTGTCAGAGCAATCCGGCAGCTTTCCACCGCACGGATGCGGCAGGTTATGTGTTCTGGGCTGACCGTGTCATCGAGGTGGATGCCATCAATCCGCAGCTGGCCGCACGCCTGGCGCGCGCTATGGATCACTGGCGTCGCCTGGCCGAGCCTTATCGCACCGCGGCCTGCGAAGCGCTCAAGCGAGTGGCGGTCCGCACCGAGCTGTCCGACGATGTGCGCGAGATCGTGACCCGCGCTTTGCAGGACTGAGTGCCATCGGCCTGTCTGAATCCATTTTCTTATTCATCTGATCATCATGACCAAACGTATCAGCCTCACGCAGTACCTGATCGAGCAACAGCGGGGCGAGGCCCAGATTCCGTCGCAGCTGCGTCTGCTCATCGAAGTCGTGGCCCGCGCCTGTAAGCGCATCGCCATCAGCGTCAGCAAGGGCGCCCTGGGTGAAGTCCTGGGCACCGCTGGCAGCGAGAACGTGCAGGGCGAAGTCCAGAAAAAGCTCGACATCATCGCCAACGAGGTGCTGATCGAGGCCAACGAGTGGGGCGGCCACTTGGCTGGCATGGCCTCCGAGGAAATGGATGACATGGTGGCGGTGCCCAATCGCTACCCGCAGGGCGAATACCTGCTGCTGTTCGATCCCCTGGACGGCTCGAGCAACATCGACATCAACGTGAGCATTGGCACCATCTTCTCGGTGCTCAAGCATCAGGGTGGTGAGGTCACCAACGACAGTTTCCTGCAGCCTGGCACCGCTCAGGTCTGCGCTGGCTACTGCGTATACGGCCCGCAGACCACGCTGGTGCTGACCGTGGGCCAGGGCGTGGTGGTGTTCACGCTCGACCGTGAGATGGGCGCCTGGATCATGACGGACGACAACGTGCGCATTCCGGAAGACACCAAGGAGTTCGCCATCAACATGTCGAACATGCGCCACTGGGCTGCGCCGGTCAAGCGTTACATCGACGAGTGCCTCCAGGGCAAGGAAGGTCCTCGCGGCAAGGACTTCAACATGCGCTGGGTGGCCGCGATGGTGGCCGACGTGCACCGCATCTTGACCCGTGGCGGCATCTTCATGTACCCCTGGGACAAGCGTGAGCCGGGCAAGCCGGGCAAGCTGCGCCTGATGTACGAAGCCAACCCGATGAGCTTCCTGGTGGAACAGGCCGGTGGCGCTGCCACCAATGGCGTGCAACGCATCATGGAGATCCAGCCGACGAGCCTGCACGAGCGCGTGTCGGTGGTGCTGGGTTCGAAGAACGAGGTGGAGCGCGTGACGGCGTACCACCGTGAAGCGCAGTAAGCCTCGAGGCGACCTGTGCATGGCCCGCTTCGGCGGGCTTTTTTGATGTTGCTGTGAGCGGCGCTTGTATGCCTGAACTTGATTGGAACACCCTTGTGCAATCGGCCAGCGCCGATTGCCGCCGCCTGCTGGCCGATGTGGCCCACCGTGACGCAGCCTTGCTGGCCGATGCCTTCTACGCGACGATGGAGCGGCATCCTCAGGCGGCGCCCTTTTTGACCAACAACGTGGTGCACGACCGCTTGCATGCCTCGATGATGCGGTGGGTGCAGGAGATCTACGCCGATCCTCCGCAGGAGGCTGCCACGGTGGTCGCGCACCAGCGCCATGTGGGCGAGGTCCATGCCCGCATCCACCTGCCGATTCACCTGGTGGCACGGGGTGCACGCTTGCTCAAGCACGTGCTGAACAACCAACTGGTTGTGAGCGGTGCGTCAGAGGCGTTGCTGCGTGAAGCCCAGGCGTATGCGGGCCAATTGATGGACCTCGCGCTGGAACTGATGTCGGAAGCCTACCAGCGCAACACCCAGCGCAGTGCCCGCAATGACGAGGCCTACCGCTTGTTCTCATTGGGCCAGAACATGTCGGTGGAGCGCGAAAAGCAGCGATCTGTCTTGCTGGAGTGGGGGCAGGAGGTGCTGTTCATGTTGCACCGTTTGCCTCAGCCCGCGGTGCTGCCGGCACTGTCACGTTCCGAGTTTGGTCTGTGGTTCCACCACAAGGCCAGCGCGATGTTCGAAGGTGCACCCGAGGTGGAGCTGATCGCCGAGATCATGGAGCGGGTGGATGAAACCATCTTGCCGCAGATGTGCGCACCCCAGGATGGTGAGGATGCCTTGCGCCAATTGCAGGCGCTCATCATGACCTTGCAGACCGAGCTGGACAACCTGAAGTTCCAGCTGAGCGCCTTGTTCGAGCGCCAGTTGGAGGTGGAAAACGGCCGCGACACGCTGACACGCCTGTTGAACCGTCGCTTCCTGCCATCGGTGTTGTCGCGCGAGATCAAGGTGGCAACGGAACGGCACACGCAGTTTGCGATGCTGATGATTGACGTGGACCACTTCAAGCACATCAATGACCAGTATGGCCACGAAGCGGGCGACATTGTGCTGCAGCAGGCCGCGATGCTGGTGCTGAACTCGGTGCGCAACGGCGATTTCGTGTTCCGTTACGGTGGGGAGGAGATGCTGGTGATGCTGGTGGAGATTGATCCACAGGTCGCTTGCCGGATTGCCGAAACGCTGCGCCACCGCTTCGAGACCAATGAGTTTTTGGTGAGCATGGGGCGCAAGCTGCAGGTGACGATCAGCGTGGGTGTGGCGGTGTACGACGGTCATCCGGACTACCAGTACCTGATCAACCGTGCAGACCAGGCCATGTATGAGGCCAAGCAGACCGGGCGCAACCGGGTGTGCGTGGCGCCGTGAATGCACGATGGTGTCGAGGTGCTGGGGATGTGAGTTAATGTCCTGAAACCGAGCTATAATGTTGGGCTTGGAAGCCGGTGTAGCTCAGTCGGTAGAGCAGCTCATTCGTAATGAGAAGGTCGAGGGTTCGATTCCTTTCTCCGGCACCAATAAAATCAACGACTTAGGCCGCCTCGCAAGGGTGGCCTTTGTTGTTTCTGGGGCCGATGTAAGGCGATTCATGGTGATGCGTGCGTGACATTCCTCAAGACTCACTCCCTATGCATGAAGCCAGAAGCCATCCTCCTGATCTGTCCGAAGCGGTCGAACTTGCGGCCGCGTTGATCGACCAGGCCGACGCGCTCATCGTTGCCGCAGGCGCGGGCATGGGCATCGACTCAGGCTTGCCGGACTTCCGTGGCAAGGAAGGCTTTTGGCGTGCCTATCCTGCTTTGCGTCAGGCGGGGATGGACTTCTACCGCATCGCCTCGCCGGAGGCGTTTCGCGCCTCGCCTGAGTTGGCTTGGGGCTTCTACGGGCATCGCCTCGACCTGTACCGCAAGACCGTGCCCCATGCCGGCTTTGAGCTGCTGCAGCGCTGGGGCGCGGAGCTGCCGCATGGTTTGGCGGTGTTCACCAGCAACGTCGATGGGCAGTTTCAGAAAGCGGGTTTCGATCCCGCACGGCTCTACGAGTGCCATGGCTCCATCCACCACCTTCAGTGCCTGGCGCCTTGCTGTGACCACATCTGGGTGGCCGACGATTTCCAGCCAGACGTGGATGCGCAGCACTGCCGGCTGCTGAGCGTGCCACCTGTGTGTCCGCGTTGCGGCGGGCTGGCCCGGCCCAATGTGCTGATGTTCGACGATTGGGGTTGGGTCGATCAGCGCAGCGCAGCCCAGGAGCATCGCTTGAGCCAGTGGTTGGCATCTGTCGAGCGACCCGTCGTGATCGAGTTGGGAGCGGGCACCACGATTCCGTCGGTGCGGCATTTCAGCCACCGTGTGATCCACCAGCACGGCGGACGACTGATTCGCATCAATCCCAATGAGAGTGAGGTGCCGACGCGCTGGGACGTGGGCCTGCCCTTGGGGGCGTCCGCTGGACTGGCGTTGATCGGGGAGGCGCTGGCTACCCGGCGCGGCGCATCAACCTGACCGCCTCTCGATGCCCCTGCCGCAGTGCCCTGCGAACCAGAGCCGGCAAAGTCATCGCCAAGGCCAGGGGGGTGAGGATGAGCAGGATGGTCATGCGCCCATCCTAAGGCTTTTCGCGCAGGCTTGCACATTTAGACAGTTGCATTAAATCAGTTGTGCTGATTTAATTGCGGCATGCACACCCCTTCCCAGCCTCCCGCACCCAGTTACGCCTTGGCGGAGTTGTGCGTGCTGGCCGATTTGCCGCCGCGCACCGTGCGCTACTACGTGCAGATCGGCCTGGTGGACCGCCCGCAAGGCGAGACTCGCGCGGCACGCTATGGCGCCACCCACCTGGAGCAACTGCTGCTCATCAAGAAGTGGACGGCGGCCGGGCTCTCGCTTGAGCGCATCCGCGAGTTGCTGCATGGCGGCGCAGCCCCCGTGGCCCCGCGCGCACCCGCCGTGGGGTCGGTGTCGGTGCGCAGCCACCTGATGGTGGCCGCTGGCATCGAGGTCGTCATCGACCCTGGCCTGGCGGGTTTGTCGCCTGAGCAGGTGCGCCAGTTCACCCGGGCGGTGATGGCAGCTTTTGCGCAGGTTCAGGGCGAGGGGGCCACCCACACACATCAGGAGGAGAGCCAAGATGGGCAAGCGCAATAAGTTGATCGGATCGTCGCTGGAGCAGGGGCACGAGCACGCACGGCTGACGACGCGTGCGGGTGATTCGGTGGCCCTGCTGGGCGTCACGTTCACCGGCCATTTGCGAGGCGTGATCCTGGAGGCCTGTGTCGAGCAGCGCTTCGTCAACCCGACCGACCACCCGCTGGAGCTGGTTTACAGCTTTCCCTTGCCTTGGGGCGAGGTGTTGCTGGGGGTGGAGGTGGTGCTGGGTGAGCGGGCCCTCACGGGGGCCGTGGTGGCGAAGCGGCAGGCCGAGGCACGCTATGAAGACGCGCTGGCCGACGGCGATGCCGCCATCATGCTGGAGCGCAACCGCGATCACAGCTACAGCCTGAACCTGGGCAACCTGGCCGCAGGTGAGCGCTGCAGCATCACACTGCGTTATGCGCAGACGCTGCAGTTCGAGCAGCAAAGCCTGCGGCTGATGATTCCCACCGTGATCGCCCCTCGTTATGGCGATGCCGAGAAGGCGGGGGGCTTGATGCCGCATCAGGTGCCCGGCCACAGCCTGACGGTCGAGCATCCGTTGGCGCTCACGGTTCATTTGCACGGTGAGCTGGCGCAGTCCCGCGTCGCATCACCCAGCCACCCCATTGCCGTGGCCTTGGGGCAGGTCGATGCCCAGCAGGTCTTGACTGTTTCATTGGCGCGCACGGCGTACCTGGACCGCGACTTCCTGCTGGTGGTCGATCAACTGGCGCATGACTCGCTGGCGATCGCCGCACGCGATCAGGTCGAGCCCGAGGGGGTGGCCGTGCTGGCCAGCTTCTGCCCCCACCTGCCGCCCAAAGATGCCAGCGGCATGGCGGTCAAGATCCTCGTCGATTGTTCGGGGTCGATGGCCGGTGACAGCATCGCGGCGGGCAAACGCGCGCTGCAGGCCATCGTCCAGCAGTTGGGGGCCCACGACCGTTTTGCGCTGTCGCGGTTCGGCAGCACGGTGCAGCACCGCTCGCGCGGTTTGTGGAAGACCACCGAGACCACCCGGCTGGCCGCGCAACGCTGGGTGGGTGCGTTGGAGGCCGATCTGGGCGGCACCGAGATGGAGGCCGCACTGGCTTCGACCTTTCAGATCGCTCAAGATGCCCGCAGTGATGTGCTGCTGGTGACCGACGGGCAGATCAGCGCCATCGACGCCACCCTGGCGTCGGCGCAAGCCTCGGGGCATCGCGTGTTCGTGGTGGGCATTGGCAGCAGCCCGGCCGAATCGCACCTGCGTCGGCTGGCCGAAGCCACGGGGGGCGCCTGTGACTTCGTGGCGCCGGGTGAAGCCGTGGAGCCCGCCGTGTTGCGGATGTTCGCGCGTTTGCGTTCGTCGCGGCTTTCGGACTTGAGGCTGGAATGGCCGCAAGACGTGGCGCCACTGTGGGTCTCGCCGCTGCCGGCGTCTGTGTTCGATGGGGATGCCGTGAGCGTGTATGCCTTGCTCTCGCATCAGGCCACCGGTGAGGTGCGCCTGCTGGGCTGCGTCGATGGACGCGCCGAGCCGCAGGAGATCAGCCGCGCCACCTTGCCCGCATCGCTCACGGAAACCGATACGGTGTCGCGCCTGGTGGCGTCGGTGCGGATTCAGAACGTGCCACACGCCGAACACCAGATCGCAGCCGCCCTCGCGGCCGCGTTGGCCGTGAACTACCAGTTGGTGACAGACCATACCAACTTCCTGCTGGTGCACGAGCGGGCTGACGCCGACAAGGCGATCGACATGCCCGCCCTGCACAAGGTGGCGCACATGGTGCCGGCGGGCTGGGGCGGCATGGGGCTCATCGTGGCAAGCAGTACCGTGGCATCTGACACCGGGATCCGGTTTGCGAGGCTGGGTGCGGACATCCCTTCAACACCCGCTTTGTGGCGATCGGCCAGTCGCCCTGCCGGGCATCGCATGTCCATTGCGCGCCCTGTGGGCACCGTCGCCGGCCTTCGCGCTCAGCGCGAAACGCTGGATCGGAGTGACGCACGCCACTGGACGGAGTCCGACCACTACACCGGGCTCACGCCACTGGGCGTGTGCGAATGGCTGCGCATCACGCCCGAAGAAGAGTGGCCGAGCACCTATGAAGGCCTGCGCCGCATGGGCCTGGGCGACTGGGTGGTGGAGTGGCTGGAGATTGCTGTGGCCCATGAAGGGGAGGGCAGGCACGACGAAGCGGTCGTCGTGCGGACCTTCCTGCACCTGCTGGCCGAATCTGAGATGCGGGCGGCGCAGGAGAACGGGGCCGGGCTGCGCGGCGTGTTGCGCGCATCAGCCCAGCACCTGCAGGCCCTGTGGCGGGGCGATGCCGCGACGGCCGCGCCACCGGCCACCCATGACGCGCTGAGGCAGGCGATGGCGGCGGCCTTGGCCGACATGACCCCCAGTACCTGGCCAGACAGCGTTGTGTCGCTGGCGTGATCGTCAGAAACTTCCGAACACCGTCCCCAGTGCGATGACCAGCACCAGGGCGGGCAGCGGGAACAGCATGGTCACGGCCGCGATGTCGGCATAGGACTGACGGTGGTTGAGCTTGCAGATGGCCAGCAGGGTGATGATGGCGCCGCAATGGGGCAGCGTGTCCATGCCGCCTGCGGCCATGACGGCCACGCGGTGCAGCAACTCCGGGCTGATGGCTGCGGCCTCGGCCATGGCCAGGTAATCCTTGCCGAGCGTTTGCAGGGCGATGCTCAGCCCGCCGGACGACGAGCCGGTGATGCCGGCCAGCACGTTCATGGCGATGGCCTCGGAGACCAGGGGGTTGTCCGAGACGCGCAGCACGGCGTCACGGATCAGGCCGAAGCCCGCCAGCGAGGCGATGACGGCGCCATAGCCCACCTCGGACGCCGTGTTGAAGAGCGGCAGCATGAAGCCGAACACGCCCTGGTTGAGCGTGTGCTTGAGGTCGTGCCAGTGCCCCAGTCGGGTCACGACCAGCGTGGTGCAGGCGACCAGCAAGGCGATGAGCAGCGACCACAGGCCGGTGACGCGGCTTGGGTCCAGCGTGGCGTAGCGCTCGGCCATGAAGGACAGATCGAGCGCAGGAAACACCAGGTAGGTGAAGAGCGCGTTGACGCCCACGACCAGCACCAGGGGCAGGAGGGCCAGCGCCAGCGGCACCTCGGCATGGCGCGCGGCCTCGGCCGCGGCCTGGGCGGGTGTGGGGTTGGCGCGGCTGTCATCGCCTTCGTCGTGGTGCCCATAGCCTTCGCCAGCGGTGCGGGCGGAGGCAGCGCGGCGCAGCAACCACGCCATGCCGCCGCCCAGCATCACGGCTGCGGCCAGCAGGCCCAGGCCCGGTGCCGCGAAACCGTTGGTGCCGAAGTAGGGGATGGGGATGGCGTTCTGGATGGCGGGTGAGCCCGGCAGGGCCGTCATCGTGAAGGTGAACGCGCCCAGCGCGATGGTGGCAGGCACCAGGCGCTTGGGAATGTCAGCGGCTTCGAACAGGTTGCGCGCAATGGGGTAGATGGCGAAGGCCACCACGAACAGCGACACGCCGCCGTAGGTGAGCAGCGCACAGGCCAGCACGACGGTCAGGATGGCATGCCGCTCGCCCAGGGTGCGCACGATCCAGCGCGCCAGGGTGCTGGCCGCGCCCGAGTCGGCCATCAGCCGGCCGAACAGCGCCCCCAGCAAGAACAGCGGCAGGTACTGCAGCACGTAGCTGCCCAGCGCGCTCATGAAGGTGTCGGTGTACAGCGGCAGCAGCCAGCGCGCCTCGCCCGACAGCAGCACCGCCAGGGCGCCCATCAGCGGCGCGAGCAGCAAGACGGTCACGCCCCGGTAGGCCAGCCACATGAGCAGGGCCAGAGAGACCACCACGGCCAGCACGCTCAGCATGGTGCGCTCCCTGTCGGGGATGGGGTGGGGGCGAGTTGGGTGGGGTGCTCAGAGCGGTGGCTGTGAGGCCTTCTGGGGGCAAGTCGTTTCATGCCGCGCATTCTCGCCCAGCTCAGGGTCTTGCCCGCCCGGCGCCTTCAACCCCCGCACCACACTGCCCATGCGTTCGCGGATGTAGCGATGGCGCGCGTCGCGGTCGTGGCGATGGTGCCAGACCCCGCCGATGCTGATCTCGACGGGCGGCTCGCTGCGCAGCGGGATGCTGGTGAGCCCGTCCATGTCCAGCAGGTGAGCGAGTGGCAGATCGGGCTGGATGGTCAGCAGCGGGGATTGCCGCAGCGTGCCCATGATGGAGGCCATGCTGGCCAGCGAGGCCACCACGTGCCGGCTCAGGCCGTGGGCGGCGAAGAGCTGGTCGAGCGCGCTGGTGGCGTCGCCGCGGTAACTGCTGACCACATGGTCGCAGGCCGCCAGGTCGGCCAGGGTGGGCGAGGGAGGCAGTTGCAGGTGGGCCGGGGCGTAGAGGCAGTTGAAGCCGCAGCGCAGCCATTCTGTGCGTCGGTGCCAGCTGCGCAGGGGCAGGTCCACGGCGACGACGGCGAGGTCCACGTCATCGTCGTCCAGGGCCTGGGGTAGGTGCTCCACGGCCAGGGGTTGCACGCGCAGACCCAGGCCGGGCGCTTCGGTGCGCAGGCGGGCCAGCAGGGGCGGCAGGATCAGGGCCTCCAGGCCGTCCGGGATGGACAGGCGGACCAGGCCTTCGGCGCGGGCGGGGTCGAAGGCCTCTTCGCGCAGCAGAAAGTCGGCGCCTTCCTGCAGCCAGGCGCGCACGCGCGGGCCCAGGGCCAGCGCCAGATCGGTGGGCTCCATGCGCTTGCCGGTGCGCACGAACAGTTCGTCGTCAAACAGGGTGCGCAGGCGGGCGAGGGCGTGGCTCATCGCGGGCTGACCGATGAACAGGCGCTCGGCCGCGCGGCCGACATGGCGCTCGCTCAGCAAGGCATCGAAGGCCACCAGCAGGTTCAGGTCGAGCTTGCGGAAATCGCTGTAGTTGATATCGATTTCGTGCATGACATTTATCCGTTCAATCGATTTCCATAATTTTACCAGCCTCGCCAGAATGAGCTTCATGTCCTTCCGGACAGCTCACGAAAGGTAAATCTCATGACATACGCAAACACCCTCCGTTCCGCACTGGTTTCTTTGGCTCTGGTCGCTGGCGTTGCCCAGGCTGGCGTCGCGCAGGCCGCCGAGGCCGTGACAAGCCGCCCGCAAGCGCTGACCCGCGCTGAGGTCGTGGCCGATTTCAACTTGTGGCACCGCGTGGGCCTCGATCAGATGCTCGCCACGCCTGGCTACAACTTCAACTCTGACGAGTATCAGCAAGCTTTCGCACAGTATCAGGCGTTGCGCTCGGGCCCGGCCTATGCCGAAGAATTGGCCCGCGTGCGTGCCGCTCAGGGCGCACGCTGAACCTGAGAGCTGACGTACTGCGCCACAGGCACCTCGTCGATCTGTGCGGGTGCCATGAAGCGCTGTGCGTAGGCCTGGTAGACCCCGGACGACAGGAACAGCGCGAACAGGTCGGGGTCGATGTGGCCTCGCTGGCTCATCCGATGCAGGATGGCGACCGCCTCTGACAGTTTCTTGCCCTTCTTGTAGGGGCGGTCGGAGGCGGTGAGGGCCTCGAAAATGTCGGCAATCGCGAGCATCCGGGTTTCGGGCCGGAGTTGATCCTGATGCAGACCCTTCGGGTAGCCCGTGCCGTCCAGTTTTTCATGGTGCCCGGCTGCAATCTCGGGCACCCGGTTCAGGTAAGGCGGGAAGGGCAACTGGCGCAGCATCACCTCGGTCTGCACGATGTGCTGGTTGATTTTGAACCGCTCTTCTTCTGTCAAGGTGCCGTAGCCGAGACGCAGGTTGTACAACTCACCCTGGTTGTAGAGCAGTTTGGGCTCGGCCATGCGGAAGCCCCAGCGGCTTTCTTTGGGCATCTGGTCGTGCTGGGGCCGCTCAATGCGATGCTGCAGCTTGTCGGCCAGCACATACTCGCTCGTCGGCAGAGGCAGGGAGACGTCCTGCGGATGTCGTTGCAACTCCTCCCACGACAGTCCCAGTCGGTCGTCCAGGGTGCGCTGCCAGGTTCGCTGAGAAATCTCGAGCAGGCGTTGCAGGTCTTCGGGTGCCATGGCTTCGCTGCCCAGATTGCAGCGCGCCACGAACGCGAAGTCATCGTCTAGTTCGCCGAGGGTCTTGGCCAGTTGCTGGCGACTGCTTGCCTCATCGGCGCCTTGTTGGATGGCTTGCAGGCATGCGATTTCGGCATCCCGTTTGAGGACTTCGAAACGCATGCGCACCTCGTGGATGCGGTTGTAGAGGGTCTCCAGCTTGGTGGCTTTGTCGACCACATACTCCGGCGTGGTGATCTTGCCGCAGTCATGCAGCCAGGCTGCCATGCGCAGGGTCTCCCAGCCTTCGTCGTTGAGTCGGAAAGATTGGTAAGGCCCTTCTTGTGCCTGGCAGGCGGCTTCGGCCAACATGCGGGTGAGTTCGGGGACGCGGGCGCAGTGCCCACCGGTGTAGGCGCTCTTGGTGTCGATGGCGTTGGCGATCAGCTGAATGAAGGCATCGAACAGAGCCTTTTGGTCGTTGATCAGCGCCTGGGCTTCGAGGCTCACGGCAGCTGTGCCAGACAGGGCGCCCAAGAACGACGCACGGTCGGTCTCATTGGGGGTTTCAGAGAGGATGAGCATGGCCCCCACCAATTCACGCTGACGGTTGAGCAGGGGCACGGCCATGGCATGTGGCGGCCAGCGCGGGGCGTCCAGCTCCGACAAGCCCACCGTCAGGAGGTCCACGGGTTGCAAGGCGCCGGATACCACGCGACCTTGGCGCACGGCCTGGCCGAGCAGGGGCGTCTCTTGTCCCTGCGGCGGAGGTGTCGACGCTGGGTCGTCCGCAGGCAGGGCAAGCTTGTGCAGTTTGGCCAAGGCGTCTGTGTCAAAGGCGAGACCGTCGACGCCACGCGCACACGCTGGCTTGAGTTTGCCATCGGCACGCAGGTAGAGAATCCCGGCGGCAGCGTCCACCGCCGTCACGGTGTCGTCCAGCAGCCGGGGTAGCAGGCGTTCGAAGTTCTTCTCACCGGAAATGGCCGAGCTGATCTCCAGGAATTGCCGGATGGTGCGCTTCATCAGCCCGACGCTGTGCGCCAGCGTGTTGACCTCCAGCACATAGGACTTGAGCGGGACGGCTTGTCCAAAGTCGAAGTGGCGGATGGCTTCGGCCTCCTTGGCCAGGCCGCTCAGGGGGCGAGAGATCCCCCGTGCAAAACGCCACGCCAGCAAGATGGCGCCCAGGATGATCAGCAGCGCGGCGATGATGGCTGTGCGACCCTCGTCATAGACCACGGCCAGCAATTCGTGGCGCGGCACGGCATTGATGAGCAGCAGGCTGGTGTTGCCCAACATGGGCAAGGTGTTGAGCGTGACCTGCCAGTCGCCATCGGGGAGACGAATCACCTGTTGCAGCGTGCCGGTGGCAGGGACTTCACTCAGGGAGAGCTTCTGGCTGAGGGCATTGAACACCGGGATGCCGAAGCGCGACAGCGGCGTCAGCGCGGGGTGATCGTACGTGCCCCCCCGTGGCACGATGAAAGAGTTTTCGTGGGCGAAGACCTCGCCCTTGGCATTGATCAACGCCAACTGTGAGCTGGGCGTGAGCTTTTGGCGCGCCAGACTGGCCCCGATGGTGCGCAACTGGATGTCCAGGGCAATGACCGTGCCGCTCGCATGGCGAGATTGGCGCGACAGGGTGATGCCCACCTGCCGATCGGTGTAGAACAGGTACGGGTCGGTCAGGTGAACGTCGTTCGTGTTGAGCGCCTGACGGTACCAGCTGCGGCTGCGTGGATCGAAGCTGCGTGCGTAATCGGGCACCGACAAGGCGTGGATGATTTGCAGCCGGTCGTTCAGGTACACCTGACGCCCGCGGGGTGTGCCGCCTGTGCGTTCGATGCTGCGCACCATGTAAGCGGCGCTCGCCGGGGCTTGAAACTGCTGGCGCTCTTGGGCGTCTCGCAGTCGACGTACGAAGAAGTAGTCGCCCGTCGGGAAACCCAGGGAGATCGATGCCGATGCAGGGGTGTGATCCAGCGCGGCCTTGATCAAGGGCAGCCGAGCCATGCGTTGCTCATACTGTGTGGTGCCTGCCAGCGGGTCGAACTGCAGCAAGTGCAGGGCGGTCTGGGCGGGCTCGGTGAGCTGGCGCAGTTCAGAGGACGTTTCGCGGCTGATGCGCTGCGCCAGATCCTGAGACACCGAGGTGATCAGGTGATCGGCCATGCGGTAACCGACGAGCCCCAGCAAGGTGCCGACAGTGAGGATCAGCACCATGAACAGCGTGGACACGTGAACGTGCAGGGGGGCGTTGGCGCGCATCATTCGATGCTAGCAGCCCCTTCCGTGTTGCGAAACGGCCTTGAAGGGGGATCAACCCAGGGTTTTGGGCTGGCCTTCCGGCGCCGGAGGGCCGCCACGGTGGGATTTGGTCCAGCTGTAGTCGGCTGGCAATTCGTCACTCACCCCAGGTTTGCTCACGCAGTCACCGAGTTCCGAGTGGGTGACCACATGGCTGTTGAGGGGCTGGCCTTGCGCATCCTTGTCTTTGCGTCTCGCTTCGGAGAAGGAGAGCGCCGCCAGCAGCTGATCGTCGCTGAAGGTTTCGCAATGCGGGCGACCCTGGCTGAGCCAATAGACGACGATGCTCATACGGGCTTACTTGTAGAAGGCTTCAACCTTGCCCTTGAGCTTGATCAGCAGAGGTCGGCCCTTGCGGTCGACCTTCTTGCCCGCGGGCACCTTCACCCAGCCTTCACTGATGCAGTACTCCTCGACGTCAAAGCGTTCCTTGTCGTTGAAGCGGATGCCGATGTCGTGCTGGAATACCTCGGCCACATGGTGAGGGCTGCGGGGATCGATGGACAGGTGGTCGGGCAGGGCGGGGGCTTGTGCGGGGGTGGTGTCGGTCATGTCGATGTGCAGGATTCAGTGGAGATCGCCGTCAACCGTGCCGGCGCACCTGGTGCGGGTTCGGCAGTCAGCGAGGCCGCAGGATACCGCGTCATCATGCCCTGCATGGCTTCTGCGGGGCAGTTCAACCACTTTTCGTAATCAGACTCTGGAAGGATGACCACCATGCGCTTCTCGTCTTCCGGCCTGTGGAAGGTACGCAGCAAGGGGTGCTCTTCGGCATTCACTGTGAGCATGGCAAAAGAGGGCACCGGGGCGCCGTTGTGCGACCACCCCAGGCTCCAGAGTCCTGCGATGCCCATGGGCGCGCCGTCGGTGCGTGACAGTTGCCAGCGAGTGGCCTTGCCAGTCTCGTCGTAGCGGGGCAGGTAGAGACATTCCGCCGGAATGATGCAACGATGGCCGCGACGCCAGGCGTCGCGGAAGTTGGGCTTGGTGTCGGCGGTTTCGCTGCGGGCGTTGTACGTGCGCCGGGCTACGGTCGGGTCCTTGGCCCAGAATGGCATGAGGCCAAACTGTGCCAGGAACACCTCCCGACGTGGAGGGGCCTCTTCATCGCGCAGGCGGACGGCCGGGGCCAGGCCCATGGAACGGACCTCTTCAGGCCAGTTGGCGTCTGTCGGGACGGGGGCACCAAAGTGATCCTGGAGCCGAGCTTTGTCGCTGACTGGGCGGTAGTTTGCACACATACGCCTCAGACTACGCCATTTCGGTGACGGAATGAGGGCGGAGTTGTCGGTGAGAACCCTGGATGTGCGGTGTTTCAGCCCCAGTGGGCGGCGAACACGTGGCCGGTGTCGTCCAGCGGCTCGAAGCGGTTGGCATCCAGTTCGGTCATGAACAACTGGCGCAACTCTGCTACCAAAGCTTGGTTGTCCTCGTCCGAGATGGGTTTGCCGACCGGTGCACCCTGGGGGATTTCCTCGATCTGGTGCGTCCAGTAAGGCAGCGTGACGACCAGCATGGGCGCGTCGGCGCGACCAAACTTCCAGCCACGCACGCGCCCACGAAAACGCCCGACCGCGCCCGCCACCGTCACCCCATAAAAGGCGTTGTAGCGCTGGACGATGGTCAGCACCGCTTGAACCTCGGTGGTGGTGAGTTCCTGGGTCAGGAACTGGTTGGAATAGAACGGCGCATTCTCGTCCACGTGTTCACCGAAGCCGAAGCGGATGAACTGTTGGGCGATGTGGATGCGTCGGGTGGACGTGACCGGCATGGAGAAGGAAACAAAAAGTAATGTTGCGCTGCAATATGCAATTTTAGGCTGAGAAGCCGAGCGGTGGGGCAGTAGTTGAGTGCAGTGCAGCAAGTTGTCCCCGTTTCCTGTGGATAAGTTTGTTGGCAAGGCGGGGGCAATGCGATCTCCCCCTGGGACGAGCCCTGGTTTGCTGCGAAATGAGGCAGTCAACACGTCGCCCCTGCCGTACCATCATGGGTTTGATCCCAACGGTGCCTGTTGGCGCCCCTGCATCCTGTGACCACTGGCCTTTTCACTTCTCTCCCCGGTTTGGCAGCCCAGCCCTCCAAGACCGACCCCAATCCGCTCGTCATCTACCACGGCAAGTGTCCCGATGGTTTTGGGGCCGCCTTGGCCGCCTGGCTGTATTTCGAAGGGCAGGGCGAGTACCTCGGAGTGAGTCATGGCAAAGTCACCACGCTGGACGATCTGCCGCCGCTGGACGGGCGTGCGGTCTACATCCTGGATTTCTCTTTTGAAGAGGGGCTGATGCAGGGCATCGACGAGCGCGCATCCAAGCTCGTGCTGCTGGATCACCATCAAAGCGCCGCCGACAAGATCGGACGTTTCCAGTGCCGTTGCGGTGCGGTGCATTTCGACATGACGCAGTCGGGCGCGATGCTGTCATGGAAGTTCTTTTTCCCGGAGCAATCGGTGCCCGACCTGATCCGTTATGTGCAGGACCGCGATCTGTGGACATGGGCCTTTCCGGAAAGCGCGCCATTTTTGTCGGCGCTTGATCTGGAGCCCAATGAGTTCCCGCGGTGGGCTGAGATTGCCGCGTTCACGCCGGCTCAGGTGGCCGAGTTTGGTCAGCGTGGTCAGGCCATGAACGAGAAGTTTCTCAGCCTGTGCCGTGACATTGCCCAAGGGGCCGCCCCCTTGACCTTCAATGGTCAGGCCGGTGTGATGGTGAATTGCCCAGGCGCCTTCACCAGCGAGGTGGGCAACATGCTGTCGGCCGAGTGTGGCAGCTTCGCGCTGCTGTGGAGCGTGTCGAAGGATGGTACGGTGAAAGTGGGGTTGCGTGCCGTGCCCACGTTCAATGCCATTCCACTGGCTGAATCCATGGGGGGTGGGGGGCACCCTCAGGCATGCGGCTTCCGGATGGGTCCGGAACGGCTGACCGAGCTACTGACCGGGGTATTTTGGGCTGATCCAAATCAACTTCTTCCCACCTGATGTGAATTGATTCTCGTTAGACTGTTTCCATGCTGTGTCCCGAGTTCTCGGAAGAGCACTTCACATCTCTGAACAGGTGAAGCCATGGAGACGGTTGATCCGACGATGGATCGCGTGACAGTGCTGGTGGTCGATGACACCAAGGAGAACCTCACGGTCATCGGACAGTTGCTGCGCCCTTATTACCACGTGCGTGTGGCCAATTCGGGCGCGCGGGCCTTGCAGGCGGTGGAGGTTGCGCCGCGCCCTGATCTGATCCTGCTGGACGTGATGATGCCCGATATGGACGGCTATGAGGTCTTGAAGGCCTTGCGCCAGCAGCCTGTATCGCATGACATCCCGGTCATTTTCGTGACGGCACTGGCGGCCGATACCGACGAGGAACTGGGTCTGAGTCTGGGGGCGGTGGACTACGTCACCAAGCCCATCAAGCCCGCCTTGCTGCTCGCTCGGGTGAAGGCGCAGTTGGAGCTGAAGAAAGCCCGTGATTGGCTGGCCGACCAGAACGCCTACCTGGATGCCGAAGTGCACCGGCGCATGGCCGAAAACGAGTTGATCAAGGATGTGAGTCTGCATGCCTTGGCCGCCTTGGCGGAAAAGCGCGACAACGAAACCGGCAACCACCTGCACCGCACGCAAGGCTATGTGGCGCTGTTGATTGAACTGCTGCGTGAGCACCCGCGTTTTCAGGCCGAGTTCGCCGACGAGGCTTATTGCCGCCGAGTGATCAAGGCGGCCCCGCTGCATGACATCGGCAAGGTGGGCATTCCCGATGCGATCTTGCTCAAACCCGGCAAGCTGACGCCGGAGGAGTTTGAGGTGATGAAGACGCACGCGATGATCGGCGCGCAGGCAGTGGGTGAATCGATCATGCAGGTGCGTGCTGCGCGTGCACAGCGTGGTCTGAGCGCGGAAGACGATGTTGGGGATTCGTCGCTGGATTTTCTGGACGTGGTCTGCCAGATCGCGGGGGGGCATCATGAAAAGTGGGACGGCAGTGGCTACCCCCAGGGACTGCAGGGCGATGCCATTCCGCTGCCCGCACGCCTGATGGCCGTGGCGGATGTGTTCGATGCCCTGATCTCTCGTCGGCCTTACAAGGAACCCTTCGCTGCAGACCGGGTGCTGCAAATCATGCAGGAGGGGCGTGGGCGGCATTTTGACCCGGATGTGGCTGATGCGTTCTTGGAGCATCTGGACCGCTTTCACGAGATCGCCGAGTGTTTCAAGGATGAACACCCGGAAGATGTGGGTGAGATCAGCGGGGCCAAAGGATGAAGGGCCTCGGTGGGCGATTCGCGTGGTGTTTGACGGTGCTGGCCTGTGCCGGGTGGGTGGGCGCAGTGCAGGCGCAGGGCCCGTCGAGCGGGCGTCCCACAGAAGCCTCGCCAAAGTTTGTGGAACAGATGGCCACGCCGGCGCTGTTGTCGCAGCTGCGCCAGGGCGGGTATGTTCTTTACATGCGCCATGGCACCACCGACAACAGCCGCTCCGATCTGGTGCCTTTGGGTGACTTCAAGGATTGCAGCCGCCAGCGTGTGCTCGACGAGAGTGGGCGGCGGTTGGCCGCGAGGGTGGGACAGTACATCCGTCAGGCGGGCATTCCGGTGGCGGAGGTGCTGCACAGCCCTTTGTGCCGAGCGCGTGACTCGGCGATGTTGGCGTTTCCCGATCAGCCCGGTGGCGTGCGACAGGTGGACGGGTTGCGTTACACGGCCAACCTGACAATGGCTGAAAAGCAGCCGATCTTGCAGACCACACGCCGTTGGCTGTCTGAACCGGTGCCACAGGGCAGCAATCGAGTGATCGTGGCCCATGCCCCCAATATGGCGGACCTGATCGGTTATTTCGTGCGGCCAGAAGGCACGGTGGTGGTCATCCGTCCGCAGGGGCAGGGCCAGTTCAGCTATGTGGCCAGCGTGCCTCCAACGCTGTGGCCCACCTTGCTGGGGCCTTGAGACGAGGGCAGGTGTGAAGAACTGGCTTTCACCGCACTGGATGCGCCGCAGTCGCTTTGTGGTCATTTTGTTTGTGCCCATGGCGCTGGCGCTGATGCTGGGCGCTGGGCTCAGCTTCGTGGCGGCGGAGTTTGCGCGTCAGGAGCAGTCCCAAACGAGCCAGAGCGTGGCGCAGGACCTCAGGCTGGCCAAGGAGGCCATGGAGATTCGCTACGAGTTGTGGCAGATCCAGCAAAGTCTGCTGGACGCGTTGGCGCGTGCGCGGCGTGGCGAAATCGATGAGGCCGCAGCGTATCGGATCCATGTGGAACTGGTGGAGCGCGTTGCGGGTCTGGAGCGCCGCGTGCAACAGGTGCTGGTGGACCACGGGCAGCGGTTGAGTCCTGAGGAGATTCAGACCGGCCGAGAGGCCTTTATGGGCTTCAAGCGGTTTGTGCTGATGAGCACCGACCTGCTGAGCATCGACCTGAAGGTGGCTCAGGAGAAGCAGGTGGTGGCGGCGGAGCACTAGGCGCGCTTCGCGGTGGTATCCACCCGGATTGGTTTGGTGTGGACCCAGCATGCGATGGACAACAGTCAGAAGTCCGAGCAGAAGCTGCGTGAATTTCACGACCTCCAAAGCCGGGTGATGGTGGGCTTCACGCTGGTGCTGGTGCTGGGGTGGTTGGCCACCGCGATTTGGCTGGCGCGCAGGCTGCAACACGTGGCCGGTAGCTTGAACCATCTGGCGCAAGGGCAGCAGGGTGATGATGCCAGTTTGGCTGCCGTGAGCGAGATGGCCCGGGGGCGCCCTTCGGTGTTGAGTGAGATGGCGCAGGCGGTGTTGGCCTTTCGGGAAGCGCGGGCTGAAGCTGTGCGCAACCGGGAGGCACTCGAGGCTGAGCGCAGCCAGCTGGATGCGCTGGTTCAAGGCATGCCCGACATGGTGTGGCTCAAGGACGCCGAGGGCCTGTATCAGGTGGTCAACGCACGCTTCCTGGCTTTCTTGCAGCGTGATCGCGAGGCTGTGATTGGTCACCGTGACCATCAACTGCTGCCTGAGGAAATGGCCAAGCAGATCGTGCACGAAGAGTATCTGGCCAAGACACAAGGGCATCTGGTGGTGCCGCCCAGGTGGCATGTGGGCGCCGATGGGCGTCGATCGCTGATTCAAGTGACCAAGACGGCCATCCACGATGCCCGTGGACAGTTCATGGGGGTGTTGGGCGTCGGGCGCGATGTCACTGCTGAACACCAGGTCCAGGAGGCCTTGCGCGAGCGCGAGGAGCTGTTCTCCACCATCGTGAACCAGGCGCCCATCGGCATCCTGTTGGTGGACCATGCCACCCTCGGTTTCATCAGCTTCAACCAGGCCGCTTCGGATGCGCTGGGATACACGCAAGAAGACTTCGCGTCCCTGACGCTCTATGACATCCAGGCACGTTTGACGCGTCAGGAGGTGGATGACATCGTGGCCAGCATCCTGGCCGAGGGAGGGCGTGAGTTCGAGAATCAGCGCCTGACACGTCATGGTGAGGTCCGGGAGTTCTGGATCTCGATGAAGCCGCTGGTGGTGCAGGGCAAGCAGTGCCTGACCGCAGTGTGGGTGGACATCACAGAGCGCAAACGCACCGAGCGCGAGTTGTTGCGCTACCGCGATGAATTGGAGAATTTGGTCAGGCAGCGCACGCTGAAGCTGGAAGAGACCAGCCGAGAGCTGGCAGCACAGTCGGTGACGCTCAAGCAGCTTTACGACGAGTTGACGACCGTTTTCAACGCGGCCACGGTGGGCATGGCCGTGATGAAGGATCGGCGTGTGGTGCGTTGCAACCACAAGCTTGAAGAGATCTTCGGGGCGCCCGAGGGCAGCATGGTGGGGACTTCGGCGCTGAGCTGGTATCCCGACGATTCGGCCAATGTGCATGGCGCCGAGTTGGTGCGAGAGTTGATGCAGACCGGGGTGTCACACCAGCGGGAGGAGCAGCTCAAGCGTTGCGACGGCTCGCTGTTCTGGGCGCGCATGCGGGGTGCGAGGTTGGATCCGGACGATGGGACCTTGCTGGCCATCATCGAAGACATCACCGAGGAACACCGCGCGGCGGAGCTCCTGCAACAAGCCAAGGAGCAGGCCGAAAGCGCCAACCGGGCCAAGAGCTCCTTCCTGGCCAACATGAGCCATGAGATCCGCACACCGATGAACGCCATCATCGGTTTGACGCACCTGATGCGCCGCGAACCTTTGAGCACGCGCCAGTTGCAGCAACTCGACAAGGTCTCGGGGGCTGCAATGCACCTGCTCTCGGTCATCAACGACATCCTGGATTTCTCCAAGATCGAGGCCGGAAAGATGACGCTGGACCCCACCGACTTCGAGGTGGAGCGCATGGTGAGCAACGTCACGTCGATGGTGACGGACAAGGTCGAGGCCAAGGGTTTGGAGTTGGTGGTGCGCCTAGGCGGCGTGCCCCCGGTGTTGCATGGCGATGGCGTGCGCCTCGGACAGGTGCTGGTCAACTTCATGAGCAATGCGGTGAAGTTCACCGAGCGTGGGACCGTGGTGCTCAGCGGCCGCGTGCTGCGGGAAGAGGGCGAGCAGGTGTGGGTGCGCTTCGAGGTGCGCGACACCGGCATTGGGCTGAGCGAGGCTCAACAGGCCAAGCTGTTCACGGCTTTCCAGCAAGCTGACGTGTCGACCACGCGCACCTATGGGGGCACGGGCCTGGGGCTGGCGATCACCCGACGTCTGGCCGACCTGATGGGGGGACACGTTGGGGTCGAGAGCACCGAAGGCCAGGGCAGTGTGTTCTGGATCGATGCGCCTTTCGGGGTGGGGGTGCAGTCGGTCATGCCTGCCGTCAATGTGCTGCCTCCCCGTACCCGCGTGCTGGTGGTGGACGACATGGAGGAGGCACGCGCCCTGCTGGTCGACATGCTGACCGACATGGGCGCCCGCGCCGATGCGGTGGACCGGGGAGCCTTGGCGTTGGAGCGTGTGGCCGCTGCGGACAGCATGGGTGATCCGTATCAGTTGGTCTTCACCGATTGGCAGATGCCGGGCATGAATGGCACAGAGACCTGTCATGCCTTGCGCAAGCTGGATTTGCGCCTGCAGCCCGCCTGCATCCTGGTGAGTGGCAGCAGTGGGTGTCC
This sequence comes from Aquabacterium sp. G14, assembly GCF_037482285.1. Classification (NCBI taxonomy): domain Bacteria; kingdom Pseudomonadati; phylum Pseudomonadota; class Betaproteobacteria; order Burkholderiales; family Sphaerotilaceae; genus Aquabacterium; species Aquabacterium sp. G14. Next base: position 43,228 of record NZ_JBBEYB010000008.1, on the reverse strand, counting down.
TGCAGAGGATCTGGAAGACGGCAGTTTCTCGGCCTTCATTCCCAAGCCCGTGATGTCAGCGACGCTCAACGATGCGATTGCCCGCAGTTGGGGGCATGCCTTGATGCACAGCGAGGCGCCCTCGGCCCCAGATGCCGTGGTCCGCTTTCAGCCGGGGCATCGCTTGTTGCTGGTCGAGGACAACGCCCTGAATCAGGAGGTGGCCGTTTCCTTGCTGGAAGACATGGGCTTTGTCGTGGATCTGGCTGGCGATGGTGCCGTGGCGGTGCAGCGTTGCACCGAGCAGAGCGGGTACGAACTGATCTTGATGGACATCCAGATGCCAGTGATGGATGGGCTGGAGGCGGCGCGGCGCATTCGCGCTTTGCCGGCGTACGCGCAAACGCCGATTCTGGCGATGACGGCAAACGCTTTCAGCGAAGACCGGGCCGAAGCCTTGGGGGTGGGCATGAACGACCACATTCCCAAGCCGGTGGATCCGGCGCAGTTGACGCGCGCTTTGGCCACCTGGCTGCCACAAGCGGTTCAGGCCGAGGAGCGGAGCCCCTCGCAAGCCGACCTGACGCATGACGACGTGGCCGAGCTGGCGCCCTTGCGTGCCATCCCCGGCCTGGCGCTGGATGTGGGTTTGCGCAGTTGCCGCGGCAAGGTGGCGCAGTTGCGCAAGCTGTTGCTGCGGTTTGCCGACGATCATGCTGCCGACATGGACAAGGTTCGCGCCGACCTGGCGCAGCAGGACTGGGTGACAGCCGAGCGTCGTGTGCACACCCTCAAGGGTGTCGCCGGAGTGCTGGGTTGGGTGACGTTGCAGCGTGAGGCTCAGGCGGTGGAGCAGTTGCTCAGGCAGCATGACGCCAATGTGCAGCCGGTGTTGCAGGCCCTATCTCAGCTGGAGGTGCTTTTGCAGGATGCAGTCCGGGCCACGCAGGCCCTGGTGCCAGCGCCCTCGGTCGTGAACCGGGTGCCGCTGGATTGGGCCGTCTTGGAGGCTGGTTTGACCGAGTTGAGAGCCTTGCTGGCCACCGATGACCTGGATGCGGCCGATGCGTATGAGCGCGTCGCACCGATGCTGATCAGCTATTTGCCGGAGCATGCGCGGGACTTGGGCAGTGCCGTGGAGCACTATGATTTCGCCCGTGCCACCGAGGCCCTGAACGCCATGGTGGCGAGCCCGGCGTGGCAAGCCTTGCAAAAATCCTCCGCCGCCTGATGCCTGAGAAGTTATTTGAACCCATGGTCTTTGTGGACCTGGAGACCACCGGTGCCACCGGTACGGTGGACCGCATCACCGAGATCGGCATCGTCGAGGTGAACGAAGAGGGCGAGGTGCGGGAGTGGTCGAGCCTGGTCAATCCGCAGACGACGATCCCGCCGTTCATCCAGAACCTCACGGGGATCACCGATGAGATGGTGGCCGGGGCGCCGACGTTCGAGGAACTGGCCGAAGAAGTGCTGATGCGGCTGCACGGCCGCTTATTCGTGGCGCACAACGCGCGCTTTGACTATGGCTTTTTGAAGAACGAGTTCAAGCGCGTGGGCGTGGACTTCAAGGCCACGGTGCTGTGCACGGTGAAGCTGTCGCGCAAGCTGTTCCCGCAGTTCAGCAAGCACAGTCTGGATGCGCTGATCGAGCGTCACCAGTTGCACATGCCGGCTCGCCATCGGGCATTGGCGGATGCGGCGGTGTTGTGGCAGTTCTGGCAGATTCTGATGCAGCAGGTGCCCGCCTCGCAGTTGCAAGAGGCGGTGGGCGTGTTGACCGGTCACAGCAGTTGGCCGACGCACCTGGACCGGGCCCTGCTCGATGAGCTGCCCGAGCGCCATGGCGTGTACCTGTTTTATGGCGAGGGCGCGGTGCCCATCTACATCGGTAAGGCCAACAAGCTGCGCCAGCGGGTTTTGTCGCACTTCAGTGCGGACCATCGGTTGGCGAAGGAGATGAGCCTGTCGCAGCAGATTCGCCGTCTGGAGTGGATCGAGACACCGGGCGAGATGGGCGCCTTGCTGCTGGAAGCGCAGCTGATCAAGCGCTGGCAGCCCATCCACAACCGGCGCTTGCGCCGCAGCGACGAGCTGTGCACCTGGCGTCTGCTGCCCACCGAACGCGACGGCGAAGGCGGCTACCTGCCTGAGCTGGCGTGGGCGCGCGATCTGGATTGGGGCCGTCAGGATGCCGTGTACGGGCTGTTCGGTAGCCAGCGTGATGCGCTGAAAACCCTGCGCGAGATTGCCGAGGAGGCGCAACTGTGCCTGGCGACCTTGGGGCTGGAGAAGACTTCGGCCGGGCGGCCTTGCTTTGCCTATCAGTTGCGCCGCTGCAGTGGGGCGTGTGTGGGCGCGGAGTCGTGGGGGCGCCATTCGGCCCGCTTGCGCAGTGTGCTGGCGGACTGGCAGGTGCAGGTGTGGCCTTATGGGGGCCCAGTGCAGGTGCGCGAGGGCGATGCCTGGCACGTGCTGGATGCCTGGTGTTACCTGGGCACGGCACGCACGCCCGACGAGGTGCAGGCGCTGTTGCAGCAAGGGCAACCCGCCTTTGACAAGGACACCTACAAGATTTTGGTGGGGCGTTTACCGGCCATGGCGGTGGAGCCGGTGCCGGTGTCGCAGCCTGCCCCAGTGTCCTGATCGTCAGCGATCAAGCCGACAGCAGAAACGACTTGACCAGGGCCGCGGTGTTGGCCGGTTGCTCCAGCATGAAGCAGTGCGTGCCACTGACCTGCTGCGTTTGTACCTGTCGGTTGATCCGACGCAGGCGGGCAGCGCCTTCCAGCACAAAGGGGAAGGTGTGGTCGGCGTGGATCACCAGCGTGGGCGTTTCAATGCGGCCCATCAAGGTCCACAGGCGCTCAGGCGCCGAGGAGAAGACTTCGGCCTCGCGGGATGGCTGGCACTTCAACTCCACGCCGCCGTCCGGGGCGTCCTTCATGGCGTGGCGCACGAAGGCATGGAGGGCTTCGGCCGTCCACGTCTTGTAGACGCCGCGGTGACGCAGTTGCTCATAGGCCTCGCCGCGGTTGGCCCAATGGTGGCGGCGCGCACGGGCGCTGCGCGCCAGGGGCGACAGACGGGCGGTGCCGGTGAGGGTGGCCACGGCCACGCCCAGCATCATGGCGGGTGAGAACAGCACGGGATCGAGCAGCACCGCGCGCTGGAACAGCTTGCGGTGCTCACCCATCGCCAAACCGGTCAGCACACCACCCAGGCTGTGGCCCAGACCGAAGTGCGGCACGTTGCCAAACTGGGGCTGGCCGTGGGTTTTGAAGGCCTCGATGGCGAGTTCGGCATTGCGGTTCCAACCGACGAAACGGCCGCCGTGGTCGCTGTCGCCATGGCCCTGGATGTCGCACAGCCACAGGTCGAAGTCATGCGACAGGTGCTGCAGCATGGGCTCGTAGGTGCGCGCGCAAAAGCCGTTGCCATGCAGGAAGTGGATCACGGGCTTGCCGCTGGGGGCCGTGTGCCAGCCACGCAGGGGGAAGCCTTCACGGCCGGTGTGGGTCCAGGGGGTGAGCTGCATGGCGATACTTCTGGGTCAATGCGTCAAGCTGACATTGTGCCAACACATTGCACCAAAACCGTGCCCGGCTTCACGCGGTGGACGACAGCTTGCGGGTCAGCCAGCGCACCAGAACACCGATCACTGGCAATTTGGCGTACAGCTCCTCGGCGGTGTCCCAGTAGTCGCGGTGCACGCTGACTCGGCCGTCGGGCGCGAAGGTCAGCTGCGTGGCGCCGTGAACCGTGAGGGTGCCCTCGGGCCGGTCGATCAGGAAGTCCCAGGTCAACCAGGCGTGTTCGCCCTGGGTCATGGTGTGGTGGACGACGAAGCGCGGGTTCTGCACCGTCTCGAACATGTGGGCGAACACGCGCTGGATGCCGGGCAGCCCAGTCACGTCGTTGAACGGGTCTTTGAAGCGCGCATGCTCGCTGTAGACGCTGCTCAGTGTGCCCAGGCTGGCCTGGCTGATGGACTCGAAGAAGGCGGCGACACGGGCGGTGCGCGGGTCGATGGCGACGGTTGCCTGCCCAGGTGTGAGCGTGGTGGCCGAGGTGGCGGCAGAGGTCATGTCCGGTGTGAGGGGAGCGAAGGGCATGGCAAGGGTCTCACAAACCGGTGGCGCGGCGCACCAGGGCAAAGTAGAGCGTGTCGGGCAGGTGGCGCATCAGCTTGAGCCACCAGGTGAAACGGCGTGGAAAGTGGATTTCGAACGCGCCGCGCGCCCAGCCTTTCAAGATGGCCTGCGCGGCCTGATCGGGCGTCAGCAGGGCGGGCATGGCGAACTGGTTTTGCGCCGTCAGCGGGGTGGCCACAAAGCCGGGGTTGACCACCGACACGCCAATGCCAGTGTCGTGCAGATCGATGTAGAGCGTGTCGGCCAGGTTTTGCAGCGCCGCCTTGGTGGGGCCATAGGCCAGCGACTGGGGCAGGCCCCGGTAACCGGCCACGCTGGCCACCAGACTGAGGTGGCCGTGGCCCTGGCGCTGCAGCACGGGCAGCACGGCATCGAGCAGGTAGAGGGCGCCGGTCACGTTGACCTGCTGGTGGCGCAGGGCATCGTCCAGATCGAAGGCGGTGGCGCGCATGGGGCGGTAATGCCCGGCGCAGTACATCACCAGGTCGATGCGGCCGGTCTGGTCGAGCACCGTCTGTGTGGCGCGCGCGACGTCGGCACGGTCGGTCACATCCAGCGGCAAGGCGATGCTGCCGGGGTGGGCGGCTGAAAAGCGCGTCAGGGGCTCCGCAGAGCGGGCCGAGACGACCACGCGGGCGCCGGCCGCATGCAGGGCGCGGGCTGTGGCCTCACCGATGCCGCTCGAAGCACCGACGAGCCACACGACGCGGCCTTGCCATTGGGTGATCCGGGGGTTGAGGGACATGAGGGGCTCAGGGCTTGGTGAAAGACAGCGTGACCTCGCCCAGGCGGATGCCGAACTTGCTCATCACGGCCTTGTTGAGCATGGTGCGCTGGTCCATGAGGTACATCCAGTCGTCGAACTGCACGTGCCAGACACGGCCGTCCACGGGCAGGGCCAGGGTGTAGCCCCAGCGGAACGCGTTGCCGGCGGTCTGGCCTTCGGCTTCGCCCACGACATCGTCGGCGCGGCCGGTGTAGCGGCCGTTGCCGTGGTCGGTGAGGTACCAGATGCGGGTCTGCTTCGTGCCGTCGCTGTAGGTGAAGCGCTCGTCCAACGTGCCTTGGTTGCCTTGCCAGCTGGCCTTCATGTCCACCACAAAGCGTTTCACGACACGGCCGCTGCGGTCGGTGAAGATGCCGTGGGCCTGCATGGGGCCGTTGAAGTACTGCTTGAGGTCGAGCGCGGGCTGCTCCTGGGCATAGTCCTGCACTTGCGGTCCGGCGCAACCACTCAGCAGCGGGCTGAGCAGCAAGGCGGCGCCCAGAGCGGCCAGGAAGCGACGGAAACGTGTGAAGGGGGTCATGCTTGTCCTCTCAGGATGGGGTGACGGCGCATGGCCTGCCACAGGGCGGCGGCGGCCAGCAGTTTGAAGACGCAGGGCAGCAGGCCGTAGGAGATGGCCATGGCGAACTGGTTGTCAGGGGTGTGGCGACCCGTTTCGTAGCCGATGAAGGCCAGTAGCGGCAGGGCTAGGCCGGAGGCGAGTGCGAGGTTGAGCTTGGTGGCCGCCGTCCACCAGCCGAAGAAGCGGCCTTCGCAGTGCTGGCCCAGGCCCGCGTGGTGGATGACGCCAGTGAGCAGCGCGCCAGGAATGGCGAGGTCGGCCCCCAACGCCAGACCGGTGAGCACGCAGATGGCTTCGAACGCCAGGGTGTCGCCTGAACCCAGCCAGGGCACGGCGCAGAAGGCGAGCACGCTCAGGGCCATGCCGAGCAGCCAGGCTGGGGCCAAGCCCAGGCGCTTGACCAGCCTCACCCACAGCGGCAGTCCGATGGCGGCGGCCAGGAAGTAGCTGCCCAGGAAGAGCGGCTCCCAGGTGGGGGCTTGCAAGGTGTCGCGCACGAAGAAGGGCAGCAGCGTGGCCGGGATGGCACTGGCGGTGCCGTTGAGCAGGAACACGATCAGCAGGGCGACGAAGGCCGGCGTGCGCCAGGGAGACGTGTCCACGGCCGGGGTGACGTGCGCGGTGTTCGCCTGACCAGCCGCAGCGGTCGCTTCGGCGGTCGGCGTGGTGCTGGTGGTTGCGTCTGAGGTGATAGGGGTCTGTCCCAGCTGGGCAGACCTTGGGTTCGATGAGGGGGCTGCGTCTTGCTGGCTGTGCCCGTGCAGCGTTTGGTGCAGGGTCCACAGCCCCAGGCCCAGCGCCACGGCCAGCACCACACTGGTGGCTTGCAATCCCAACCAGGCGGGCAACAGGCTGGCGAGCAGCACACCCGCCAGGGCCGTGCCTTCACGCCAGGCGACCAGGCGGGCGCGTTGCTCGGGCTGGCCACCCCAGCGGGCACCCCAGGCCTGGTGCACCATGGACGCGAGGCTGTACGCCAGATAGGTCAGCACCAGCGCACCCGCCAGCCAGGCAAGCAGTTGAGTCTGTGAGCCAGCCACGCTGGGCGGTGGCATCCACAACGCCGCAAAGCCCGCCGCCATCAGCACGGAGGCGACCAAGGCGGCGCGCCAGCTGAGGCGCGCATGGCGGGCAAACAGTTGGTCCACCCAGTGGCCAATGCGGGGGTCGAGCACCGCGTCGAGCAGGCGGGTCAGCAGCAGCAAGACGCCCAGGGTGCCCAGCGGCACAGCGTATTGCTCGGCATAGTGGCGGGGCAGGGTCACGTACAGCGGCAGCGACACGAAAGCCAGGGGCAGGCCCAAGAGGCCATAGCGCCATCCTGTGCCGTGCGTGTGGATGCCGGTACTGCCCATGGTGCACCGCTCAGGCTTTGCCGATCAGGGCATTGCGCAGCCCTGGGGCGGAGGTCTTGGGCGACAGCCAGATGCCGAAGAACAGGCGGGCGTAGGCTTTGTCCTGCGTGGCGGCAGTCTGCTTGCCGTTGAAGTAGAAGCGCACACCACCGGCACCGTCGTGCACGCCGGTCAGGCGGTCTTGCGCGCCCACGTTCGGGAAGGCCTGGTTCATGAAGGCCAGCCAGGCTTTGGACTGGGCCTCGGTGAACTCGCCCACACGGCGCATCTCGGCAATCGAACGCTCGGCGATGGCCGGCCCTTCGAGCTTGCGGGCGTATTCCAGTTCCAGCGCAAAGGGCAGCTGGTCGTAGCGCTCGGCCTCGAAGGCGGGCTGGGCCCACAGCCGGGCCTCGTACACCAGCAGGCCAAAAAAGCGCAGCGGCGCACGGCCGCGTAGCTGCGCCTGCTTCAGGTCGGAAGCGACCTCGGCAGGCACGGTGGTCTGGGCGGGGGCAGCGATGGCGTTCATGGTGGGGGCAGCGGTGGTGAACAGGGCCGCCAAGGTGCACAGGGTCTGGCGACGGCTGAGATCAGGGTGGCGGTGTGACATGGTGTGGGCGTGGTTGAGGTGACGCGGGATGGGCGTGCTGGGCTCAGTCCGGGCGACGCAGGGTGAACTGCATCACGTCGGTGTTGCCATGGTCGAAGGCGGCCTCGCAGTAGGCGAGGTAGAAGGTCCAGATGCGCACGAAGCGGGTGTCAAAACCCAGCTTGCCGACTTCGTTTTCGCGCTGCAAGAAGGCATGGCGCCAGCGGCGCAGCGTTTCGGCGTAGTCGGGGCCGAAGGCCAGGCGCTTTTCCACCACCAGGCCGGCTTTGCGGGCCATGGCTTCAAAGCCCGAGGGACTTGGCAACATGCCGCCGGGGAAGATGTACTGCTGGATGAAGTCGGTGGAGCGGCTGTAGCGCTCGAACAGGTCATCGCGGATGGTGATGGTCTGGATGCAGGCGCGGCCACCGGGCTTGAGGCAGCGCTTCACCGTGTCGAAGTAGCTGGGCCAGTATTCGCGGCCCACGGCCTCGAACATCTCGATGGACACGATGGCGTCGAACGGCTCGCGCTCGTGCAACGGAGCCAGGTCGCGGTAGTCCTGGTAGCGCAGGTCGGCCAGCTCGCTCAGGCCCGCATCGGCCATACGTCGTTGCGCCCAGGCCAATTGTTCGCTCGACAAGGTCACGCCTGTGACATGGGCGGCGCGCTCGCTGGCGGCCGTCTCGGCCACGGCACCCCAGCCGCAACCGATCTCCAGCACGCGGCTGCCACGGGTCACGCCGGCTTCGTCCAACGCGCGGCGCATCTTGGCCATCTGTGCGGCTTTCAGGTCGGCACCGGCCAACTGGTCGGCACGTTTGCCTTCGAACCACGCGCTGGAGTAGTTCATCGACGGGTCCAGCCACATGCGGTAGAAATCGTTGCCCAGGTCGTAGTGGGCGTGGATGTTCTTGGCGCTGCCTTCGCGCGAGTTGCGGTTCAGCCAGTGCTTGACGCGGTACAGCAGCGAGCCCCACCACGAGCCATACACCACCTTCTCCAGGTGGTCGCGGTTGATGATGAACAGCGAGAGCAGGGCGGTGAGATCGGGCGTGTGCCAGTCGCCATCGATGTAGCTTTCGGCAAAGCCGATGTCGCCCGACTTCATGGTGCGCTCGAACACGCGCCAGTTGTTCAGGCACAGCGTCGCGCGCACACCGGGCGTGTCGTCGTGGCCCACGGCCGAGGCCGGGAACCGGCTGTGGCCGCCATCGGGCCATTCGATGTCCAGTCGGCCATGCTGCAGCTTGTTGAGCAAGCGGAACACCCGCTTGGCCGACGCCGGTGCATCGGCGGGCAGGGCGGGGGTGGCGTGGGTGGTTGATGCGGTGGTGTTCATCTTGAGACGAAGCGCTCAGGCGCAGCAGGCTTGTGGAAGAAAGGCACGCGCTTGAGGAACAAGCGCAGGGCGTGCCAGTGAATGCGGGCGACCACGCCCAGTGTCATCAGGGGCGTGCCCCAGAAGGCACGACGGGCGCTGTGGCGCGTGAAGGGTTCGAGCTGGCCGCTGATGCTGGTTTGAATCAACGGTCCGTGGTCGTCATGCAGGTCCACCCGCGAGACCATGCGGTCGCCTGTGCGGGTGAAGCGGAAGCGGTAGGTGCCTTCCACCGCACAGAAGGGCGAGACGTGGAAGATCTTGTCGGCTTGCAGTTCCTGCCCCCATTGCACGTGTTCGCCGCGCAGCAGATAGCAGTGGCGCTCGCTAAAGGTGTTGTTGACCTCGGCCACAATGGCCGCCAGCGAACCGTCGGCGCGGTGCGCAAACCAGAAGCTGACCGGCTTGAAGGCATGGCCCAGCACGCGGGGGTAGGTCTGCAACCACACCTCGCCATCGGCATCGGCTATGCCTTCGGACTGCAACAAGGCCTCAAACCAGGCCAGGGCATCGGTGCCGCCTTCGCCGTGGTCCTGGTCGGCGAAGGTGATCCATCCAAAGCGCTGACGCGGCACGGTCCAGCCGTGTTCGCGCCCCAGGCGCATGGGCAGCATCAGGAAGTAGCTGTCGTGCTCAAAGCGGTGCTGCGCGGGGCGCAGACGCTGGTGCCATACCTTGCCACGGCCGATCAGGGCCTGCGGGGCGGGCTGAGCGTGCATCAGGGCAGCGGTGGTGGGTGGTGTGGGCATGGCGGGTGCTCTCGGATTCACGCAGCGGCCAGCTTGTTCGGCCAGGTGGTTTGCTGGATCAGCTTGGCCGCGCGCAAGCCGGCCTGGAAGCCGTCTTCGTGGAAGCCATAGCCACACCAGGCGCCGGCATACCAGACGCCTTGCGTACCCTGGATGGCGGGCAGGCGCGTTTGCGCGTCGATGGCAGCCTGGTCGAACACCGGGTGGTCGTAGGCGATTTCCTGAATGACGGTGGACGGGTCGGGCTCACGCACGGGGTTCAGCGACACCACCACCGGCTTTTGCCAGGGCAGCGGCTGCAGCACGTTGATCAGGTAGTGCAGGCAGACCTGCGCTTGCTCGGTGTTCTTCTGGGCGGCGCGCTCGTAGTTCCAGGCGGCCCAAGCCGAGCGCTTTTGCGGCAGCAGGGCCGTGTCGGTGTGCAGCACGGCGCGGTTGGGCTGGTAACGGATGGCGCCCAGCAGGTCGCGCTCGTTGGCGGTGGCCTGTTGACCCAGCAGGCGCAGGGCCTGATCGCTGTGGCAGGCCATCACCACGCCGTCAAAGGTCTCAGCGCCTTGTGCCGTGTGTACCGTCACCCCCTGGTTGTGGCGCGTCACCGCCTGGACCGGGGTGTTCAGGCGGGCGTCCTTCAGACGCGTCAACACCTTGCGCACGTATTCGCGTGAGCCACCCGTCACCGTGAACCACTGCGGCCGGTTGGCCACCTGCAGCAGACCGTGGTTGTGGCAGAAGCGGATCATCGTCGCCATCGGGAAGCGCAGCATCTGTTCGGTCGGGCACGACCAGATGCAGGCCACCATCGGCAGGAAGTAATCGTCGCGGAAGGGCTGACCGAAGTGGTGGTCGTCGAGGAAGGCGCCAATCGGCTGGGCCAGTTCGGCGTCTTTGCCCGCAACGGCCATGGCCGTGGTCAGCTGGTTGAAGCGCAGGATGTCGCGCAGCATGGACCAGAAGCGCGGACGCACCAGGTTGCTGCGCTGGGCAAACACGGTGTTGAGCGAGTGGCCGCTCCACTCGATGTTGCGCTGGCCCGGCCCCTGGGGGGACTGCACCGAGAACGACATCTCCGACGGCGCACGGTCCACGCCCAGTTCGTCGAACAGGGCGATCAGGCCGGGGTAGGTGCGCTCGTTGTAGACCAGAAAGCCGGTGTCCACCCCGTGGGTGACGCCGTCGATCGTCACATCGACCGTGTTGGCGTGGCCGCCGAAGTAGGCGCCGGCCTCGAACACCGTGACCTCGTGGCCAGAGCCGGGGGCAGACAGCTGCCAGGCGGCGCTCAGGCCGCTGATACCGGAACCGATGACGGCGATACGAGACATGCGATGCTCCGTGTAATGAACTTGCAAGTGCAGAATGAATACTTGAGAGTCTACATGATAACCAAAAGAGTGTCACGTGTGTCTTCTGCCGTTTTACGCCAAGGGGCATCGGTCTACAATGGCAGACATGGCACGGCTTTCATACAAGGAACAAATACAGCGCATTCGCGAGGACGCCATCGTGGAGGCCGTCAATCGGCTGCTGGCCACCAAGGGCTACGACGCGATGACGGTGGACGAGGTGGCGGCGGAAGCCGGCATGGCCAAGGCCAGTGTGTACAAGCACTTCGCCTCGAAGGAAGACCTGGCCGCTGCGGCCATGATCCGCGCGCTCGACCGGGCTGTGACCTTCGTCGATGGCCTACGCGAGAACCCCGACGCGCGCCCGATCGAGCAACTCAAGGCGGTGGCCCGCTGGGCGATCACCAGCCAGCTCGAAGGCGAAATGCCCTCGCTGCCCTCGCAGAATTCGGCGCTGTCCAACTCGCTGCAGGCCAACGAGGCCTACATGGACCGCCTGATCAGCCTGAGCAACAAGCTCAGCATCTGGATCACCGAGGCCCAGACCAGTGGCGAGCTCAACCCCGACCTCCCGGCCGAGATGACGCTCTACATGCTGTTCGCGCTTGCCTGCGACCCCGTGGTCGGCATGCTCAAGGCGTCGGGCATGTACACGAACGAACAGATCCTGGCCTGGGTCACTACCGCCACGTTCGACGGTGTCAGCCCCCTCAGGGCCGCGGCAAGCTGAACTCCCACGGGCGGTTCGGCGTCTGAGCCTGCTGGCAGTCAGGCACAAAAAAGGGGCTCCGAGGAGCCCCTTTGTCATGGTGCGATCACGTCAGATCAGACGCGCTCGATCACCATCGCAATGCCTTGGCCGCCGCCAATGCACATCGTGATCAGGGCATAGCGGCCGCCGGTGCGCTGCAGTTCGTAGATGGCCTTGGTCACCAGGATGGCGCCCGTGCCGCCCACGGGGTGACCCAGGGAGATGCCGGAACCGTTGGGGTTGACCTTCTCGTTGTCCAGACCCAACTCCTTCGCCACGGCGCAGGCTTGGGCGGCGAAGGCTTCGTTCGCTTCGATCACGTCCATGTCGGCGACGGTCAGGCCAGCCTTGGCCAGCGCGTTGCGCGAAGCGGGCACGGGGCCAATGCCCATGTACTCGGGCTCGACACCAGCGTGGCCGTAGGACACCAGACGGGCCAGCGGCTTCAGGCCCAGTTCCTTGGCCTTCTCGCTTGATGCCATCACCACGGCGCCAGCGCCGTCGTTCAGGGTCGAGGCGTTGCCGGCGGTCACGGTGCCGTCTTCCTTCTTGAAGGCGGGCTTCATCTTGGCCAGGGCTTCGACATTGGTGTCGGCCTTCACGCCTTCGTCGGTGTCGAATAGCACCACGCCCTTGCGGGTCTTGATCTCGACCGGAACGATCTGTTCCTTGAAGTAGCCAGCGGCAATCGCCTTGGCAGCGCGCTGTTGCGACTGCACGGCGTAAGCGTCTTGCTGTTCGCGGGTGATTTCGTAGCGGGCGGCCACGTTTTCAGCGGTGATGCCCATGTGGATGTGCATCCGCGGGTCGTGCAGGGCGCCCAGCATGAAGTCCAGCATCTTCACGTCGCCCATGCGCGCGCCCCAGCGGTTGCTGGTGACCAGGTAGGCGCCACGGCTCATCGACTCGGCACCGGCACCCACGGCGACTTCGCAGTCACCCAGTTGAATGGCTTGGGCGGCCGACACGATGGCCTGCAGGCCCGAACCGCACAGACGGTTCACGTTGAAAGCGGGAGCCTCTTGCGGCACGCCAGCGTTCAGGGCGGCCACGCGGCTGATGTATGCGTCTTGAGGCACGGAGGGGATGACGTGACCCACGACAACATGACCCACGTCCTTGGGGGCGACGCCAGCGCGCTCCAGGGCGGTCTTGATCACGAGTGCACCCAGGTCAGCGGGCGGCACGTCCTTGAGCGAACCACCGAAGCTGCCGATGGCGGTACGGGCTGCGCCCACGAAGACGACTTCACGAGTCATGTTGTGTTCCTTTGGAAGGAGGGGGGACAAATCGCCAGATCTGGCGGGATGGATTGTCAGATTATGAGGCCAACGCGCCGTCTTTGGTGCGTTGCACCATTGTCAGGCATGCGTCCCCTGTGTCGGGGGTGTCGGGGTGAATCCCTCATACGAGCAGAAAAACGTGCTGCCCACAATCGGTGTGAACTTTCTCACAGCTGTAGCCCGGAGGCACGATGTTCGACCGACCCCTGATCTTTGTGTGGCCCGATGCCATCGCCTTCTGGGCCGTTCTGATCTGGGCGTATGCCATGGAAGCGCGCCAGTTGCAGCGCAAGAAGCAGCACTCGGCCGGGCACGAGGGCGCCGACCGCTACTCCGGCTTGGTCATCTCGATTGGCACCTCGCTGTTGCAACTGGGCTCGGTGGCCCTGGCGTTTTACGCCCCCTCGGCCATGCCGGCCGAGGCGCGCCATCCCGCTTACTTCGGCGGCCTGGGCCTGATCGTGACCGGCATGCTGCTGCGCATGCACTGCTGGCGCGAACTGGGTGCCTTCTTCACCCACACCGTCACCATTGCCGATGACCACCGCGTGGTCGATGGCGGCGCTTACCGTCTGCTGCGTCACCCGTCCTACCTGGGCGCCTTGCTGACGCTGATGGGGCTGGGCCTGGTGCTGGGCAACTACGCCAGCCTGGTGCTGATGTGCATCGGCTCGTGGTCCATCTACATCTACCGCATCCAGGTGGAAGAGGCTGCGCTGGAGTCGGCCCTGGGCGAGTCCTACACGCGCTTCAAGCAAAGCCGCAAACGCCTGATCCCTTACGTGTACTGACGCGCGCCGAGGCCACCATGTCGTCCGCCGACCACACCCTGCTGGCCCGTGAACGCCTGCACTGCGGCGTGACCGCGCCGCGCCAGCCGCTCACCGGCCTGGACCTGTTCAGCGGCCACATCGGCATCCCGGTGACGCTGGTGTACCCGCAGGGCATGCAGGTGCGCCACATGCGCGAGGCCCTGGTACAGACGCTGCGCCATTACCCGCTGATTGCCGGGCGCATGCAGAAAGATGCCGATGGCCAGGTCTATGTGGACTGCAACGACGCCGGCATCGACTTTCGGGTGCACGAGCACGACCGGCCCCTGCCTGCGCACGGGCCGGACTCCGACTTCGGCCGCCAGATCAAGCGCTACTTCAGCGCGGTCTACCCCTGGCAATGGGTGGGCAAAGACCAGCCCTTGCTGCAGGTGAACGCACACCGCTTCCGCGATGGCGGCGTCATTCTGTGCTGCTACGGGCCCCACTCGCTGTTCGATGGCTCGGCCTACTGGCAGTTCATGAGCGACTGGTCGCGCATGGCGCGTGGCCTGGAGGTGGTGACGCCGGCGTTTGACCACCAGGCCGTGATCGACGCCGCACAAGCCAAGATGACGCCCGAAGCGCCGCCCACCGCACAGGGCCTGGTGCGTGACCCCGACATGCGCACCCGCCTGAGCGTGATGCTGCGCCTGGGCTGGCAAGCGCTGAAGCTGCGCAAAGGCGTGTTCCGCATCCCCGCCGCCACCATGCAGCGCTGGAAAGACGAGGCCAAGCTGGCGCTGCCCGCCGATGCTGGTGTGAGCGCGGTGGAGCTCGCTGCAGCGCATTGCCTCAAGGCCATTGCGCCCTTGACAGCATCGACGCGCGAGCGCCGGGTGGGCATCGTGCTCGACCTGCGGCACCGCCGCCGCCTCCGCATCCCGCGCGACTACTTTGGCAACGCACTGTGCTACGGCGAGGCCCGCTACACCCCGCAAGAGGTGGCGCAAGACAGCGTGGCCGTGCTGGCCAGCAAGTGCCGCCCGTCCAACGAGCAGGTCAGCAACGACACGTTGTTTCAGCACCTGGCCTTGATGGAGCATTACCGCCAGCGGCGGGCCATCTGGCGCCTGTTCTGGGACTCGGCGGCGGGCACGCTCGATGGCGGGCTGATCCTGAACAACTGTGCCCGCTTCCCGATGTACGACATCAACTTCGGGCAGGGCGGACCGGCCTGGTACGACATCTGCGGCGTGGCCTTTCGCATGCTGATGGTCGTGCCCACGCCCGAGCAGGATGGCGGGGTGGATTTGCACTTCACCGCCACGCGAGCAGAGTTGAAGGCGGTGGCAGCGAGCTTGGCGGCGCAGATTCAGGCATCCACTGGCCTGCCTTCTCCCGCGTCTGCACCCACCGGCTCGAGCTCTGACGCATCGTTACCGATTGAGGCGTATTTCTGACGCCAGGCTGACGGTGTTGGCGTCAGTGTCGATCGCGCGTGCAGGTAGACCCGATGTGCTGGCGCAGCAGCTTGGCCACCTCTGGGGCGTGGGTGAGTGGCGCCATGTGCCCGGCATCGGGCACCACGATGCGGTGACCCAGCGGTGCATGCTCGGCGATCAGTTCGCACACCACCCGCTCGGGCTCTTGCGAGGCCTGACCATGCACCACCAGAGTGGGGCAGGCCAGTCGCCGGATGTGACTCAGGCGTGTGGGGTTGGAAGCCTGTGCACCGTACACACGCATTTGCGCAGGCGTTTTCTTCTTGATCGCCTCTTGCGTTGGCTCAGGCAGTTCATGCCAGGGGCCGACGTGGCTGCAGTAGGCATCAAAGAACTGCGCCCAGGCCGTGTCCAGTTGGCCTTCGGCGACCGCGTCGCTGAAGTTGTCCATCACTCGCTGGAACGCTGACCACAGGTGATCATGCCCGGTCTCTTGCAGCAATTGGTAGGCCCCCGGTTCGATCAGCGTCAAGGTGCGCACGCATTCTGGATGGGCCGCAGCAAGCCGCAGGGCGGTGCCACCGCCAAAGGAGTGACCGACCAAGTGCAAGGGGCCGTTTTGCTTCAGCAACGGCGACAGCAGTTGCGCGACATCGTCGTAGCCCATGTCGCGGTCGTATGGCCAGGCAGATGTACCGCCACAGTCGTACAGATCGGGGGCCAGCAGCCGGAAGCCGTCGCCGAGCGCGTCGCCCAGTGCGTTCCATTGCGCGCCGGTGTTGCCCGCACTGTGCAGCAGCAAGACGGTCTCTCCTTCGCCGCGCTCGCGGACGTTCAGTTGGATACCGTCAATATCGATAATTGGCATGGGCTCAGGGCTTCGCGGGAAATGCTGAGGCCCCACGATACCAAGTTTGCGCCTCGCTTCGTCGTGGCTCGATGTGGGGTTGGTATTGATCCGCTTGGATGCAGTAACATCGGCTCAGGCCAGCCCACGCCGAATGTCGAGGTGGTTGGCCGGCGCAGGAGTGTCACGGGCCACTCGGTGATGCGCACCGGCCTGACGTGAACGAAGCACCCATCCTCGGGTTCGTCGATGTACTCGCTCTGCAGCATCAGGGCCAGCGGCGCCTCAGCGCCGGCAGTTCGATCGGCAACGGACTGCACCTCAGCATGGCTGCCGAAGGCGTAGAAGTGGTCGCGGCCATCACAGAGGCCTGGCGAGCCCTGCTCGGGGTGGCACCAGACCCTGTCTTCGAGCACCTCGTCCCAGCACAGCCTCCTTCCGCGCAAACATGGGGCGGATGCGCGCCGACGCGAGCTGGATTCATCGCAGCTGGAAAGGTCATGTCCTCAGGTCTTCTCAACTCTCGTCATGAGGCGATCTGGCGCCGCGCTGCCGCCAGATCAGCCACCGTACGCACCAACTCAGTGGCAGGGTGACCAGCAGTGAGACCAGCAATGCCACGGGTGCTAAAGGATCGACATGGCCCAGTTGCCAGGCCGCCAGCACCTGGAAGACCACTGAACTGAGCAGCGCCACCCCAACGAGGCCCAGGCCGGTACGCCGCTTTCGGAGGTTCGCCATCCACGCGATGGCCGTTGCGACCAGAATAAGCACGATCCATCCCATGGTGTTGGCAACCTCCATCCGTTGTGGGCCTAACCAGTTGCCCTGCCGTCGTTGTACCGGTGTCCGGATTGCGAGGCGAGGTGGAACAAGTTGGGCGTCGCTGATGACGTACGACCCATCACTATCCGGGAAAAGGATTACCTGGGATTGACAGCATGTCTGTGGTGCGCATCTGCTTTGCGTCCCGCGTTTCACCGGCACACAAACATGTAAAGCCAGGGCTTAATCCCCCCCTTTCGACTCCATGACAGTCATGAGTAGCTTGTGTTGCAGAGGTTCTTTTTGCAGAAGCGACCGCAAGTGCAAGGTCCGAATGCCTGTGTGATGAAAGCTGGACAGAGGCAAGTGCTTCCCGCTCTCCAAGGCACGCACGACTTCCGCCAACAGAGACGCTTGGAGATCATGGGGGTTCGACTCGATGATCTTTGTCGCTCGCTGGCTGTCATGATCACTCCGTGTCATGGACAGCTGTGAGCCAGCCAAGACGTTCCTCCGTTTCAAGCACGTAACTGCCCGGTGCTGGCGTGAGCTCCGGATAGGTCTCCGTGCAGGCGGGCCGTGCGGGCACCAGTTCGCCGGCTCTGGGCTTCAACCACGCCATCCAATCCTCCCACCATGAGCCCTCGTGCATCTCTGTGCGAGCCAGCCAGGCCTTGGGTTTGTCCGAGCGGTTTGCGTCAGCCGCACGGTAGCGGCGCTTGGGCGGATGCACCACAGGGTTGACGATGCCCAGGATGTGCCCTGAACTCGACAGCACATAGCGCTTGGGGCCTGCAAAGTGGTGATTGACGTGGAAGGTTTGCTTCCAGGGCGCCACATGGTCGTCTTCCGCCGACACAGCGTAGAGCGGCTGGCTGATGCGGGTCAGGTCAATGGGTTCGCCTGCAAGGGTCAGGGCATTGGGCTTGATCAGCTGGTTTCTCAGGTACAGCTCTTTCAAGTACCAGCTGTGCATGGCCTGGGGCATGCGTGTCGCGTCCATGTTCCAGTACAGCACGTCAAACGACGGTGGGGGCTCGCCATTGAGCCAGCCTTGTTCCACGTAGTGCCAGACCAGACTGTTCGAGCGCAACAGGCGGAACGAGGCGGCCATGTCCTTGCCGTCCAGATAGCCGGTGCGGGCCATCTTGCGGCTCAGGTAGTTCACGCTGGGCTCGTCAATGAAGATGTTGATGTCACCGGGCGCGTGAAAATCCACCAGGGTGGTAAAGAGCGTGATGTCGGCAACCGGAACGTCTTCTGGTGCGAAGCGCTTGTTGGCCCAAGCCATGTATATGCTCAAGCCGGTGCCGCCAATGCAATAGCCCACAGCATGCACTTTGTCGGCCCCGCTCATCGTCCGTGCGGTTTCGATGGTGGCGTGGATGCCGTCCATCAGGTAGTCGTCAAAGCGGACGTCGCGCATCGACGCATCCGGGTTCTTCCAACTGGTGATGAACACGTCAAGGCCCTGATCGAGCAGGAAGCGAACCATGCTCTTCTTGGGCGTGAGGTCCAGCACATAGAACTTGTTGATCCACGGCGTGACGATGACGACGGGCTGCGCATGCACCTTGGCTTGCGTGGGGGCATAGTGAATCACCTCCACCAGCTGATTGCGCATCACGACCGAGCCCGGCGTGGTGGCCAGGTTGACACCTACTTGAAAGTCGTCCGGGTTCGTCATGCGGATCTGCCCCGCCTTCACGTCTTCCAGGAAGATCTCGTAGCCTTTGCGAAGGCTCTCGCCCTTGGTCTCGATGGCGTGTCGGATGGCGACCGGGTTGGTCAACAGGTAGTTGGACGGGGCCATGGCGTTGAGCCAGTTGCGCCACCAGAAGGCCGCCTTGCGTCGTGCCTGGTGTGACAGCCCAGGGGTGTCGTGCAGCATGTCCTGCGTGTGGTGGGTGAACGCGAGGTACCACTCCTTGAGGAGGTCCCAACTCGGAGCTTCAGTCCATACTGGATCGGCAAAGCGCACGTCATCCGGGTGGACCTGAATGGGGTCGTCGCTGTGGACGTTCATCATGCGGTGGAGCGTGTGCCACTGCAGCCGCCAGAGGTCCTTCGACAGGCTGATCAGCCGGGCGCTCAACTCCTGTGGATGTGTTAACCAGGCCAGTTGGGCGTGTGCGATTGGTGCGCTCACGCCCAGGGGGTCCACGGACTGCTCGACGGCATCGTGGATCTGGGTCAGGAGTTGCGCCATGGTCTCGCCGGGCGTCATGCCCGTGGGCTGGCGCACCTCAATGGACCGGTGGTTGTGGGCTCTCGGTTGTTCAGTGTCTGCCGCACGCGTTGAAAGCGCCATGATCGCGAGTTCCAGTTTCTTTGAATGCGGTTGCAAGGTGGCCGGGTATCCGGCGCTTCAACGCAGGCTGGCCAGTCGGTGGAGCAACTCAGTGGGGGTGTCCAGCACGGTGTGGGCAGCGCCCAGGTAAATGGCCCCCTCGTTGCCATCGAGCGTGAGGGTGTCACCCTCTTGCAAGGTGTGGCCTGCCAGGCGGAGACTGCGGTTGGCCTCGTCCAATTCCAGCTCGGTACAGCCCACCAGGCAGACCTTGCCCATGTGGCGGGCCACCACGGCTGCGTGCGAGGTGCGTGCACCGCGTGCAGTGAGCAGGCCCTGTGCATGATCCAGAGTGGCGATGTCGCCAGTGTCGGCATCGCGACGCACCAGGATCACGGGGATGCCTGCCGCGTGGCGTGCCTGGGCGTGTTCGGCGTCCAGCGCAATCTCGCCAATGGCCACGCCGGTGCAGGCGCTGGCTGCTTGTGCGACGGGAGTCAGCGCTTGTCCATCTTCGGCCACCACCCGCAGGGTGCACAGACTGTCAGCCTGCAAGGTGGCGGTGCGGCGGCGTGCTTCGTCCGGGTCGATCAGGCCTTCGTCCAACATGTCGAGCGCGATGCGCGCGGCAGCCTGCGGGGTGCGTTTGCCGTGACGGGTCTGCAGCATGTAGAGCTGGCCGTCCTGCACGGTGAACTCGAAGTCCTGCATGTCCCCCAGTGTGGTTTCGAGCTGGCGGCAGGCGTCTTGCAGGGCTTGCCAGGCTTCGGGCAGCACCTGGGCGAGTTCGTCATGGCCGTGGGCGCTGCGTCGGCCCGACACCACGTCTTCGCCCTGGGCGTTGAAGAGAAAGTCCACCCACAGCCGCGGCTCGCCCGTGGCGGGGTCGCGCGTGAAGCCCACGCCCGCGCCGGAGCGGCCACCAGCGTTGCCAAAGACCATGGCCTGCACCGTGACGGCCGTGCCCAGATCATCGGGCAGGTGGTTGGCGTGGCGGTAGGCCACGGCCTTGTCCGACTGCCAGGAGGCCAGCACGGCGCCGATGGCGTCGGAGAGCTGCTGGCCAGGGTCTTGGGGGAAGGGCCGGCCGCTGAGGGCTTGGTAGCGTTGCAGGTGGCTGCGGGTGAGCGCGCGCAGCTCGGCAAAGTCGAGGTCGCGTTCATCGCGGCTGGCAGTGAGTTGTTGGGTGTCGCGCTCGAAGGGCTCGGCGGGCAGGCCACGCACCACTTCGCCATAGGTGGCGACCAGGCGGCGGTAGGCGTCCCAGACGAGGCGAGGGTTGCCGGTCTGGCGGATCAGGCCTGGCACGGTGGCATCGCACAGGCCGATGTTGAGCAGGGTCTCCATCATGCCTGGCATGGACACGGGCGCGCCGGAGCGCACGGACAGCAGCAGCGGTCGGCGTGCATCGCCCAACTTCAGGCCACAGCGGGTTTGCAGGGCCTGCAAGCCGGCTTCCCAGGTGGTGGGCAGGGCTGCGCAGCGACGGCTGGCGTCGTCGTGGCAGGCGCTGGTGGGCAGCACGAAGGCCGGTGGCACGGGCAGACCGATGTCGGCCATTCGCAGCAGATTCCAGGCCTTGAAGCCCATGGTCTGAGCGCTGGCACTGTCGACTTGTTGAGCCAAGTGCTCGGCTGGGCCGCAGCCGATGAGGTAGAGGGGCAACGCGGGGGCGGTGTTCATGCTCAGGCTCCCGCCTGGTTGAAGGCCACATTGCGCAGGCCATAGCCCGCCGACAGCAGACGATCTGAGGCCAGCTCCAGCGTTTGCGCCAGGTCGTTGGCGAGCATCAGCGAGGGGGCGTCGTCGATCTCGTGCAGCAGGATGCGGCGGGCGTGGCGCAGCAACTCGTCGCACTGGCGCTCAGCGCGCAGCACCGCCCAAGTGGCACCCAGGAAGGCGTCGTTATCGGCCAGCTCTGAGTCGCTGCCGAGCGTGCGGGCAATGCTCAGAGCCCGGATGTGGTCCTGCACCGCCTGCAGCACGGTCTGGGCCAGGCGCGACAGGGCCTGTCGCACCTCACCATTCCAGCCCTTTTGGTGGTGGTCAGCGATCAGGGTCATCAGGAAGGCAGCCTCCTCCAGCGCATCGGCCACATCGTCGGACAGTGCGAGCAGCCGCGCGATGGGTTGCCAGCGCGGCAGGCGCTCGGCCTCGTCGCGTGCCTGCATGACCAGGTGGTCGGCACGGCGTTCCCAGGCTTTGGCGCGAGCGGCCAGTTCTTCAGCGGCCTCGCGCAGGCCATCGTGGCCGTGGCTCAGCGCATCGCTCACGCCTTGTGCCAGAGCGTGACAGTAGGCGGCGTGCTCTTCAAGCAGGTCGAACTCGGTGGTGCGGCGCTGGACCTGGCGTGCGAGTAGCAGGCGGGTTTCGTCGGCGACCAGAGCGGTTGGTTGGCCATGCAGCAGGGCCTGGGTGGCCAGGCGCATCACATCAAGCAGGAGGGTCTGCGCCGGGATGTCACCCAATACGTCGTCCAGCCGATCCCCGATGCGGAACGCGCCGACTCCTGCAGCCTGCATGGCGCCGAAGATCAGTTGCTCGCCCCCGGCTTTGAGCCAGGCCATGTGGCCAATCTCAGCCTGGGCGGCAGCAGTCAGCACGGCCACGGCGCCGTCCTTGTTGACGAAGTTGAGCAAGCGTTTGCGAGCGCGGTTCCAGTCGATCAGGAAGACGATGCGGGCGCCGAGTTCGGTCAGGGTCTGAGTCAGCTTGCTCAGGTCGTCGCAAGCGAAGGTGGCGGTGCCCACGGTGTAGGCCTTGCCTTCGTTGAGGTCGCTGGAGATGCGCGACTCGGGCACTGACCACTGTGCGCCCAGCTCACTGAGCAGGTTCTGGAAGAAGGCAAAGCGGCGCACATGCAGGTCCGAATACGTCAGCGTGATCTGCAAGGCCTGCACTTGAATGACCAGTACATGGGCGTCGTTGGTGCCGATGTCGTTTTGCAGCAGCAGGCGGTCACCGTCACGGGTGGCTGCGGTGTCCAGCCCCGGGTGGTCGAACTTGAGGGGCGAAGTGCGGTGCAAGCCCTGCATGAAGGCCTTGACCAGCGCGCAGTCACTGTCCAGCAGGTGCCAGACATGGGCGCCGTCAATGACCTCACTGGCCATCTCGGCAGCCAGCTTGTTGATCTGCTTGTGCAGGTCCATGATCAGCAAGTGCAGGCTGTCGCCATCATGTCGCTGGCCATGGGTGAGGGCATGTAGCTGGGCTTTGTCGAGCTGTTCACCATGCAGAGCATCCAGCCAGTCCTGCCATTGTTGTACGCGCTGGTGAGGTTCGTTGTCACCCGTGCAGGCCAGCAGCACCGGGCGCGCCATCAGCGTGAGGTCGTCATGCAGGGCACTGACCAATCTGTCAAGTTCGGGCACGAGCAACACGCCGTCGACCCGGCTGGCGCCTGTGGGTAACTCGTGCAGCCAGGTGGCATGGCCCAGTCCGGCGGCGATCAGCTCGCGGCTGAGGTCCAGCACGTCGTGCTGCGGGTGCTCAGCATGGGTCACCGCTGCTTGCAGCACGGTAAGGTAGAGCTTGAGCCGATCGTTGGCGCCCAGCGCCGCCTTGATCCACACCGGCATCAACAAACCTTGCTGACCCAGAGACGCCACAGCCTGACTTTTTTGCATCGCACACTCCGCTGCTCATGTGCAAATCAGTCTGGCGAGCGTGTGTGACGTGTTCGTGGCAAGGCCTCCATCCTGTCCACGGCCATCCAGTATTCAGGGGGTCACACCTGACGCAACAAGCCTGTTCTCAGCAATTGGGGGGTCAGGCCGGTCCAGCGCTTGAACGAGCGCCGAAAGTTTGCCGCATCGTGGAAGCCCAGATACTGCGCTGCACGCTCGTTGTCGCATGCTGGATCATGAAACAGTTGCAGGGTCACATGCGTGCGTACCATGTCCAGTTCGGCTTGGAAGTGGGTGCCCATGCGCGCGAGATGTCGCTTCAATGTGGCTGGGCTGATGCCGAAATGCAGCGCTGTGTCGTCCAGAGTCGGTGCATGACGGATGTGCTGTAGCAGGTGGTCGTAGATGGCCGACAACCAGCTGATGGGGCGTGGCATGTCCTGCAGCGATGCCATTGCGACCGCCAGACCCGCTTCGCTGCCGCGTGGCCAGGGTGTACGCAGGTGGCTGGTTTCGATCAGGATCCCATCGATCAGACAGTCAAACCGCAGACGAGGGCCCAAGTGCACCTCGTGGTGTGCCACATCCTTGGGGCGAGCGCGGTTGAAGCAGTAGGTCCAGTCCGGTGGGTTGCCGCCGAGCCAGCGGCTCATGGCGTGCACCGCAGACATGGCCATCTCGACCAGTTGGGTGCGCTGTGCCGGCGCGCCGAATGCATCAGTCCAATACAGCACGGCATGCCCATCCGCCATCGCCAGATGCGGCACGAGCAATGGCGACAGCAGGGCTTGGTGCTGCACCAGCAGTTGCAAGGCGCCCTCGAGATGAGGGGCGTGCATCAGTGCCTGGCTCAGTGCGCCGTAATGGCCGGGCAAGCACAGTTGGCCCAGCAGAAAGCTGGTGTCGGCAGACTGCAGATGTCGGGCGGTGTTGTCGATCAGCTGCAAGGTGTCTTGGGCCGTGAGCCGGTGCGGACACTCCAGCAACTGCGATCGGCTCAGTCGGGTGTGCCTGAACAAGACTGCATCAGGTACCTCGCGATCGCTGGCGAATTCGGCGATCAAGGCAGGTTGGTATTGCGATGGAATGAACCGGCTGTTGGCGTCCAGAAAGGGGGGCATGCACAACTCCAGATCAAGCCGGTTGATGGTCTGTGTGGTGGGGGCTTCGCTGCAGCGCTTCGATGCGCGCATTCAGGTGGGAAATCAGCACGTCAGGGTCGGTATCGGACACGGCACAAGCCACTCTGGCACTCAAGCGCAGACGCACCCCTTGGCGTGTGTGCAGTCGGCTTTGGCTCAGCACAAGCGACAGGTGCTGGGCACGCTCGCGTGCGTCGGCCTCAATGGTGGCTGGCAGCAGCAAGGCAAAGCGGTCGCCGGCGTAGCGGCACAGCAGGTCATCGTGTCGAAGATGGAGCAACAGCAAATGACTCACAGCCTGTAGCACCCGATCCCCTTCGCGCACGCCATGCTCGCGGTTGACGAGGTGGAAGTGGTCGATGTCGAGCATGATCAAGGCGCAGGGCTGATCGGGTGCTCGGTGATGCTCCAGCCTCAGCTGGCGGCGCAGGTACTCGGCATTGGCCAGATGGGTGGTGCGGTCCAGCACCCGATGATCGCGGAACAGGCGCTCGCGGCGCTCGAAGTGTTCGCTGATGCGGAACTGCTCCTGACGCCAGTCAAGCAGGCCCAGGGTGAGCACCAGCATGCCGGTGATGCTCAGACCGGATTCCAGGATGTTGTCCCACCATATGCCGTCGGCCAACTGAAAGAACTCATCCAGGCAATCGAGCCAACTGCCCAACATGATGGCGCCCAATCCGCCGGTGAGCAGCAGGGTGACGCGCCCGCCAGGGCGACTGCGTGCCACCAGTGCCGCCCAGAAGCCTGCCAGCAGGGCCACGCCGCCCTCGCCCACGATGTCCACGGGTTGCCACTCGGCCGCCGGAATGGGGGTGC
The DNA here is from genome assembly GCF_037482285.1 of Aquabacterium sp. G14. NCBI lineage: Bacteria > Pseudomonadati > Pseudomonadota > Betaproteobacteria > Burkholderiales > Sphaerotilaceae > Aquabacterium > Aquabacterium sp. G14. Next base: position 18,624 of record NZ_JBBEYB010000008.1, on the reverse strand, counting down.
CCTGTGTGGCGTACAGGAGCAGGCCCAGGGCCAGGCTCAGCGCCAGGACGGACACGGTGCTGACGTGCAACTGGTGCAGCAGGGCGTCGATTCGGTCATGTACCAATCTGATCATGTCGCGCAGCCTAGGTGCCTGACGTGACGGGGCTGTGGCAGACAGCACCGCAAATGGAGGGGGGTGCAAACGGCTCACGCTGACAAGTGGATGCCGACGATCAAGTGTGTGAACCCGACGTTGGGACCATGGGGAGCGGGCCGTGCAGGGTGACGCACCAAAGAGGTGGCGGGTCGATTCGGCTCATGGCGTGACCTTTGGATGGCCAGATCGGCATTCGAGACCGGCGTGGACCGCACCCTGTCATGGGTCCGTCATGGCGCGTTCCTACAGTCCGCCCGTTCTCGACACCCCATGACCCTCTTCTGGAGCAGACCCCCATCATGAATGGCGCAGTTCTCAACTCTTCGCAGGCCACGCCGATGGTACGCAGCGTGTTGGCCCAAGCGGCCTGGATCGCACTGATGTCACTGGCTTTGCCGTTGCAGGCACAGGCGCAGCAGGGGGCCACCGTGCCCGGTGCAGCCACCCTGCCGACTGTGACAGTGACCGGTCAGGCGGCCGGTGTGCGCAATGCGCTCGATGTTCAACAGGCGGCTGACAACGTCGTCAGCGCGGTACGCTCGGACGACATCGGCCAACTGCCCGACCGCAACGCTGCCGAAGCCTTGCAGCGCCTGCCGGGTGTGTCGGTGGAGCGTGATCAGGGGGAAGGGCGCTACGTGCGCATCCGCGGCTTGGGGCCGGACTTCAACGCCGTGACCTTCAACGGCAGCCTGGTACCCGCGCCCGAGGCCGATCGGCGAGCCGTGGCGCTGGATGTGCTGCCCGCCTCCTTGGTGCGCTCGATCGAGGTCAGCAAGACCCTGACGCCGGACATGGACGCCAACTCCTTGGGGGGCACGGTCAACGTCAAGACGCTGTCGGCCTTCGATCACAAGGGCCGCTTTCTCAGCTTGGAGACCGGTCTGTTCCGGGACACCAACACCGATCGAACCAGTCCGAATGCCGCCCTGACTTGGAGCGACCGTTTCCTGGACGGCAAGCTTGGCATCGCCGCCGGCATCAGCCACGATGTGCGCAAGTTCGGCTCGGACAACGTCGAAGCTTCTGGCTGGACCGACGATGGCGCGCTGGAGAGTTTCGAGCGCCGCGACTACCGCATCACCCGTGAGCGCACGGGCCTGGCGCTGAACGTGGACTACCGCCCTGCCAAGGGCGAGAGCTACTACCTGCGCAGCCTGCACACGCGCTTCAGCGACGACGAGGTGCGCCAGGCACATGCCGTGGAGGGCGTGGAAGACGCGGACGAAGACATCATCGCCTTGCAGCCCGGTGTGCCCGGTGAGGTGGAGTCGGTGCGCGAGTTGAAGGCGCGCAAGGAAACCCAGAAGGTCACGTCCATCGTGCTGGGCACCGAGCGTGAACTGGCCGGGTGGGGGGTTCACGCCGCACTGGGCATGAGCCGCGCCAGCGAGACCATGCCGCGCGGCATCGCAGGCGCCGTGTTCGAGGGCACAGACAGCTTCACCGGTGTGGGCTTCACAAACACACGCTCGCCGCGCTTGTTCAGCGGTCCCGCCATCCATGATGCATCGCAGTATGTCTTCAAGGAGGCCGAGCTGTCGGCCAGCCGCACCAGCGACAAGGAAGCCAATGTGCGCCTCGACCTGAGCCGCAAGACCACTGTCTTGGGCCACCCTGGCCAGATCAAGCTGGGCGGCAAGGTCAGCCGTCGCACCAAAACGAGCAACGAAGACGCGTGGCTGCTTGAGCGTGATGCCCTGTCGGCATCTGACGAAGACCTGGGGTTGAACCACTTCAGCTCTGGCGCGGTCCAGCATGGCCTGGGCACGTTTGGCCCAGGTGTCAACCCGGCGAGCGTGCGTGCGCTGGTGGGCGATCAGGCGGAGCTTCTGGACGCCGACTCGCGGATCAACGACTATCAGATGAAGGAGCGCATTCAAGCCGCGTATGCCATGGGCACGGTGGACGTGGGCCTGTGGCGCGTGCTGGCTGGTCTACGCTGGGAGCGTACCCGCTTTGACGCGACAGGCAGAGGCGACAACGACGGCACATTCGAATCGGTGCAGGCTCGCAAGAGCTATGACGACTGGTTGCCTGCGCTGCATCTGCGTCGTGATCTGGACGACGACACCAGCATCCGCGCGGCGTTGACTCGCTCGGTGGTGCGCCCGACCTTCGGTCAACTGGCACCGGGTTTCCAGATTGACGGCGATGAAGCCGAGTTCGGCAACCCAGATCTCAAGCCGCTGCGCTCGAACAACTTCGATCTTGGCATCGAGCACCGCTTTGGTCCAGCCAGTGTGGTGTCGGCCTATGGTTTCTACAAGGACATCAACAACTTTGCTTACCGCAGCAATGTGGCGGGTACCGGACTTTGGGCGGCCTTTGACGAAGCCGTGACCTTCCGCAACGGGGACCGCTCCAAGCTGGTGGGGCTGGAGCTGGCTTACACCCATGCCTTCAAGTCGCTGCCCGCTCCCTGGAATGGCCTGCTGGCCTCGGCCAACCTGACCTTGACGCACTCCAAGGCCACGATCCGCGAGACCGATCCGGACACGGGTGAGGTGGCTTCTCGACGCATCAGCCTGCCCAGTCAGTCTGACCGGGTGCTCAACCTGGCGGTGGGCTATGAAGCCCACGGCTGGAGCATCAGGCTCGCAGCCAACCACAAGTCGGACTACCTGTATGAGGTGCAGGACGTGACGGACCGCATGCAGGATCTGACCGTGCGCGCCCAGACGCAGTTCGATCTGTCGGTGGCGTACGCTTTGAACAAGCAGATGCAGGTGGTATTCGAAGGCATCAACCTCAACGACAGCAAGTACTACGTGTACCAGGGGAAAGCCTCCCGCAATGCACAGTATGAAACCTATGGCCCCAGTTACCGACTGGGCCTGCGTGTGACCCTGGACTGATCTGGAGAAGTCGCTCTCATGTTGCAATCATTGATCCCCTCGCCGCTGCAGTGGCTGGCAGCCACGGTGCTGTGCTTGGCCCCCCTGATGGCGCAATCCGCAGCGCCCACGGCGTCCTCTGTGATGGGCCGTCTCCAGGCGCAAGAGCTGCGAGCCTTGCCGACAGGTCATTGGCTGGTTGTTCAGGACGACAGTGTCAGTTTGCTGTCTGCCAATGGCCAGACGCTAGGCCACCTGGCCCTGCGGGCTGAAGGGCTGGACGTGCGCGCCCGGGGCCAAGTCGCACTGGCGGTGGTCACCGACCGCGACACCCGCGATGTGGTCCCCATTGCTGTGGACCTGCAGCGCGGCACCCTGACTCGCCAGCAGTCGCTTGACACCGACTCGCTCATGCCCGAGTCGGCCTGCTTGCATCAGGATGCCCAGGGCTTGGTGCATGCCGTGGTGCTGGGGCAAGAAGGACAGGCTCAGCAGTGGGTGCTGCACCAGGGCCAGGCACAGCTGCTGCGCCGCCTGACCATGCCACCCGGCGCAGAACGCTGTGTGGTGGATGATGCATCGGCCACGATGTTCCTGTTGGAGCCAGAGGTGGGGCTGTGGGCATACGGCTTCACGCAGGATGCGCCCATGGCGCGCAGCCTGGTGGCACGCGCTGCCCCGCAAGGGCCGCTGCCCGACGATGCGGAGGGCCTGACGGCGGGCCCATTCTGGGTGTCGGTGCTTTCCGGGGGCGGACGCCGGGCGCTGGTCTGGACGCAGCAGCGTCACGGTGCCTGGCAGGCGTCTAAGCCGCTGACTTTGCCGCGCGCCGCCGATGCACTCGCCAGTGAGACATCAGGCCGCGCCACACGCGTGTGGTGGCGTGACGCTGACACCCAGCGGTGGTCGGCTCGCCCGATGACGCGACCTGTTGGTGCACCCGTGCAACGCCAGACCGTCCCGTTTGTGCTGGCGGTGGCACAAACCGAGGCGGTGGCCTCTCGTGGGGACGCCGCCGATGATCCCGCCGTGTGGGTGCACCCCGAGCAACCGGCCGCATCGCGCGTGCTGGGCACCAACAAGAAGCAGGGCCTGGAGGTCTACGACCTGGACGGTCGCCTGCGACAGCGCTTGCCCGTCGGTCGCGTCAACAACGTCGATGTGCGGCAAGCGGTGCAGATGGATGGCGCGGTCTGGGACATCGCCGTCGCCTCCAATCGCAGCGACAACACCCTCACGGTCTGGCAGATCGACCTCACGGGCACCTTGGCCGAATGGGGCCGCATCCCCAGTGGCCTCAATGAGGTCTATGGCCTTTGCCTTTACCGGCCGATCCAGGGGGGCGTGCAGGTCTTCGTCAACGACAAGGACGGGCGCTTCCGTCAGTTTGCCTTGTCAGCGCCGCAAGGTGTCCTGAAGGGACAGCTGTTGCGTGAGTTTGCAGTCGGGTCACAGCCCGAGGGCTGTGTGGTGGATGACCGACGCGCTCGCGTTTTCCTCGGTGAAGAGGACCGTGGTGTGTGGACGGTCTCAGCCCATGCGCACGAGGCGGCAAAGCCGACGCTGATGGCACAGGTCGGCGAGCACCTGAAGGCCGATGTCGAAGGACTGGCCCTGTACCACGGCACGCGTCAAAGCTACCTGCTGGTCTCCAGCCAGGGGGATCACAGCTTTGCCGTGTATGAGGCTCAGCCCCCCTATCGCTGGGTGGGCAAGGTGCGCGTGGGCATCAACACCGCACAGGGCATCGACGGGGTGTCTGAAACCGATGGCCTGGAAGTCACGTCCTCGTCCTTGGGGGGCGCCTTTCAGAAAGGGGCTGTGGTGGTGCAGGACGGCTACAAGCGTCTGCCCGACGGCACGCAGAACTTCAAACTCATTCCGTGGTCCGACATGGCACGAGCCCTGGGCCTGCCTGAGTGAGCCATGCGTGTGCCTTTCCTTCTTGGCGGGGCGGTGCTGCTGAGTCACGGCGTCTTGCTGTTGGCGGTGCTGCGTGCCCCGGCACCTGCGCCATCCGAGGTGACCGTGGCAGACATGGTCACCCGCTTCGAGATGTCGCTGGTTCAGTCTACGCATTCCCCGACGACCTTGCCGGCGACGGACCAGACTGCAGTAACACCGGATCACATCCCGGCACCTCGCCCGACGGCGTCCGTCCAGGCGCCCCAATCGGTGCAGCCGTCGGCAGACACAAGCCAGTCCGTGGCTGCCCAGACGCCGGCAGGTACCTTGCCGGGGCCGGCGATGGCACCGTCGCATCAACCTGCTGCGACGGGCGAGGCGCAGCCGACACCGCATGCAACCCCGACCGTAGCAAGCGCACCTCGCACGGTTGCCATCACCGATGTGCAGTACCAACGCCCCCCTACGCCGGTCTATCCGCGCCGCTCCCAACGCTTGGGAGAGACCGGCGAGGTCTGGCTCAAGGTGCTGATCAGCGCGGAGGGCCGGGCGGCTCAGGTGCTGGTTGTGCGCTCCAGCGGCTTTGATGCGCTGGACCACGCTGCTGTCGAGGCCATGAAGGCCGCGATCTTCAAACCTTACGCAGAGAACGGCGTGGCCCAGGCGGTCTGGGTCCAAACGCCGATTGCCTTTCATCTGGAATCTGCTTCATGAGTGCTGAAACATCCTTGGGCTTGGCCCATTTCATCGACCAGACCGATGCCGTCGGCCTGGCACTCTTTCTCACGCTGATCGGCATGTCCGTCCTGTCCTGGACAGTGCTGCTCTGCAAGGCCTGGCGCTTCTGGCAACAGGGTCGCCAAAGCCGCACCTTCCTGTCCCACTTTTGGCGCGCACCCTCCATCGGGGATGTGCATGTCCACCTGCAGGAGCAAGGCGTGCGTGACCCCTTTGGCGAACTGAGTTGGCAGGCCTTGCAAGCACAGGCACACCATGCACGATGGAGCGCCGACAGCCTGGCATTGGCCGGCACGCCACAGGAGTACCTCACCCGTACCTTGCGCAAAACCCTCGATGAGGTTGCTGCTCGCCAGGAAAGCGGGCTGACCTTGCTGGCCACCGTGGCCTCCACTGCTCCCTTTGTCGGACTGTTTGGCACGGTCTGGGGCGTCTATCACGCGCTGGCGGCCATTGGGATGTCGGGCTCCGGGTCACTGGACCAGGTGGCTGGCCCGGTGGGCGAGGCCCTCATCATGACCGGGGTGGGCCTGGCGGTCGCCATCCCGGCGGTGGTGGGCTACAACGCCCTGAGCCGAGGCAATCGACAGCTCTCCGCCCGGCTCGACGCCTTTGCTTTCGAGTTGTTCACATTCTTGTCGACCGGGCAGGCGCTGGCCCGTCGCACCTGAGCAAGCAGGGAGACCTTCATGGCCTTTGGCAGCTTTGACCGCTCCTCGACCGGTGCCCCTTCGGCCGAGATCAACATGGTGCCCCTCATCGACGTGATGCTGGTGCTGCTGGTGATTTTCATCGTTGCGGCGCCCATGCTCACGCATTCCGTTCCGCTGCAGTTGCCGCAGGCCAGCGCGAGCCCCACACGCACCGAGACCCCGCACGTCAGCGTATCCATCACCGCTGAAGCCCGGGTGTACTGGCAAGGAGAGGCCCTGTCGCGTGAGCACTGGCAAGCCCGCATGCAGACCATCGCGGCACAACAGCCCGACACCGAGCTGCGCGTGCAGGCCGATCGCGCGGTGTCTTATGGCACCGTGGCCACGGTGCTGGCCGATGCTAACCGTGCCGGACTGCACCGCGTGGCCTTCGTCAGCACACCCGATGCGCCTTAACGAGGGACTCAACCATTGCGTCCCCACTGTCGTTCCCGGAGCAAGAAGACATGAACCCATCAGATGACACCGTGGCCATGGATGAGCCGGAGCATTCACGGCGCGAGCACCTGCGCCAGCTTTTCTGGACCACAGCCAGTGCCTGCGCAGTGCCTTGGCTGCTCCCCGCCACAGCGCGGGCAAAGACCTCTCCCAGTCCGTTCTCACATTTTGGGCCTTTGCAGGCGCCCAACGCGCATGGTCTGTGTCTGCCTGCCGGCTTCACTGCCCGCGTGGTGGCCGTCTCAGGTGAGCGTCCCGTTGCCACCATGCCCTACGTGTGGCACACCTTTCCTGACGGTGGGGCGACGTTTGCCACCCGAGACGGCGGTTGGGTGTATGCCAACAACAGCGAGGTGGCCTCGGGCCGAGGCGGTGTGGGCGCGCTGCGCTTTGATGCCCGGGGAAGGGTGGTTCAGGCCTACCCCATTCTGTCCGGTACCACCCTCAACTGCGCCGGCGGCCCCACCCCGTGGGGCACCTGGCTGTCTGCTGAGGAGTTCCCGCAGGGGCGGGTCTGGGAGTGCCAGCCCTTGGGACGCCCCGAGGATGCCGTGGTGCGCCCTGCGCTGGGGTGCTTCAAGCATGAAGCCGTGGCGGTAGACCCTGTGCATAAGATGCTCTACCTGACAGAGGACGAGCCGGATGGTCGCCTGTACCGGTTTGTCTGCGCCCCGCGTGATTGGCCTTCCGGCGCACGCAGGCCGACCTTGCGAGATGGCACCTTGCAGGTGCTGCAGGTTGAGGGACTGGCTGCGTCCGAAGGGCCGGATGGACGCCTGGATGTTGCGAAGGCGCAGCGCGTGAGATGGGTAGACGTGGTTCAGCCTGCCTCGCCACAAGCCGCCGTGCGCAGTCAACTGGGCACACGCGCTCCGGGCACGCCCTTCAAGGGTGGTGAAGGGCTGTGGTACTTCCAAGGCCTGGTGTATTTCTCGACAAAGACTGACAACAGGATCTGGGTATACGACACACAAGCCTACACGCTGCAAACCCTTTACGACTTTGCCCTGACTGGCCCAGAGGATCAAGTGCTATCAGGCGTAGACAACCTGACCGTCAGTCAAGCTGGCGACGTCTTGGTGGCAGAGGACGGTGGGAACATGGAGCTGTGTGTGATCAGCCCCGATCGGCGCGTGAGGGTACTGCTGCGGGTACTTGGGCAAGATGGATCCGAAATCACCGGTCCGGCTTTCTCGCCCGATGGCCAGCGCCTCTACTTCAACTCACAGCGTGGGGGGCGGACAGGTCCTGGCCTGGGCATTACCTACGAGGTCAGCCGAGTCACGTGATGAATTCGAGGGGACACCCTGTCTGGCATCGGTGTGGCGGATGTCACCCATAAAGTGGAGACGTCGCCGCCACTGTGGGACTGATCGTCTAATTAACGCAAGGTTGCAAGATCGTGATTTCGACGCATGGCCGCGACGGTATTGCTCTGTCTCACGGCACCGGCAGCACAGCAATGAGGCTGGGAGCGTCTGCGCGACTGGTCCGCTTTACGGCTGCATCCGCATGCGCCGCATGGCCTCTTCGTCCCGGGCGTCGTCAATCTCGCGAATCACACCTCCCAGGTCCACCGGCCCGGTCGCTTGCTTGAACTGGCCCGTCAGAGGGGTTTCAGGGGTCAAGAGCCCTTGCTCATACAGCGCCCAGATCTCGGGGCCGTAGTCCGTGGACAGCAGTTCCGGGGCGAAACCACCGAAAAAGTCGCGCAGGTTCCCCACGTCGCGCAGCAACATGCGCTTGGCGTGGTTGTTGCCGGCGGCATCCACAGCCTGCGGCAGGTCAATGATGACCGGGCCATCTGGCGCCAGCAGGATGTTGAACTCTGAGAGGTCGCCGTGCACCACACCGGCACACAGCATGCGAACCACTTCGGTCAACAAGGTCACATGGTGGTCACGCGCTTCCTCCGCCGTGAAGCACACATCGTTGAGCCGCGGGGCCGCATCGCCTTCGGCGTTGGCCACCATCTCCATCAGCAACACACCATCCAGGAAATTGTAGGGCTGCGGCACACGCACACCCGCTGCGGCCAGGCGATAGAGGGCGTCAACCTCGGCGCTCTGCCACGCCGCTTCCTGCGCCTGCCGCCCAAAACGCGTGCCTTTGGCCATCGCAAGGGCTTGACGCGTGTTCTTGGTCTTGCGGTTCTCGGTGTAATCGACCGCCTGCCGGAAGCTGCGGTTCGTCGCCTCTTTGTAGATCTTGGCGCACAGGGTTTCGTCCCCACGCCGGACCACGTAGACCATGGCCTCCTTGCCGCTCATGAGTTGACGCACGACCGTGTCGATCAAACCTTCTTCAACAAGGGACTGCAGTCTGGGAGGTGTTTTCATCCGGGGGCGGGTGACGCCGATCAAATAGTGAGACCAGCCCACGCTAACCCATCACATTCTTCATCGTCAGGTGCCGCGGTTTCAGCGTCGTTTGACAAGCGCGCAGACGCCTCTGCGATCCTGATCGGTCATTCGCTTGCTGTCACCTCACGGGATGAGGCTTCTGTGCCCCGGATAGGTGGCAACACTGTCCACGAAGATGCCTGATGCATGGCCCTCGGATCGCGATCGCGTGCATCACGTCAAGTGCTGCGGAGGAACTCGGTCAGAAATATCGATGCACGCGCACGGCGTTTGGGGGTACGATGTGTTTGCTGATTTGCACAAGACCGTCCGCTCTTAGGTCTTTCCGCTCGTGCCGGTGTTCTACCGGCCCCAGAGTCGAACCCCCCTTGAAGATTTTCTTGGCGTTTCTTCGCTGGGCGCAATCTCGCGCTCGGCAACTCAAAAGGAAAATTCAACATGACGACTCAAACCGGTACCGTGAAGTGGTTCAACGAAGGCAAGGGCTTCGGCTTCATCGCCCCCGATGACGGCAGCAAGGATCTCTTTGCCCACTTCAAAGAAATCCAGGGTGGCGGCTTCAAGACCCTCAACGAAAACCAGCGGGTCGAGTTTGAAGTGACCCAAGGGCAAAAAGGCCCGCAGGCATCGAACATTCGCAGCCTGGGTTGATCCCCGCGAAACAAGGGGTTTCAGGCAGGTCCTGATACTCAACGATGAAAGCGCGGCCAGTCCGCGCTTTTTTCTTTTCTGTACACGGGAGTCCATTTGAAAAACCTGCAACAAGCCACGGAACGCATCTGCGAGCTGAAGGGCAGCCTGGTCGCGCTCGACGCCCTGTTGCCAGCCGTCATCGAGACGCTGTCCGCCCCCGCGCTCGCCAAGCTCATGGCGTCGTTCGACGCCCACGCCGAGGCCGCGCGCACTGTGATGTTGCATTCGGACATGTCCGATGTCGTGTTGATGACTTTCGAGCGTGAGGTGGCCCGCAACCGTGCGCTCCTGCAGCGCAGCCAGAGCCCGGGCGATCGCACCGCGTGGACAGGCGCAGCCGATGCGCTGCTGCACACCACCACTCAGATCACCACGTTCGTGGGATCGGTGGTTCAGAGCCGCGCCAGCGGCTTCTTCTTTCGGCGCGCAGACCAGTTGTTCCTGGTGAGCAATCGGCATGTCTTTGCTGATGCCGACAGTTCGCACTTTCCGGATCGCATCGAGATCGGATTGCACACGCACGCGCAGGATCTGACCCGCCATGCTGTGCTGTCGCTGCCCTTGTACCAAGCAGGCCTCAGCCAATGGCGCGAGGCGGTGGACAGTGGTGGCGCGGTCGATGTAGCGGTGATGGCGATTTCCGCCACCAGCCTGCCCGCAGGGGCTGTGCTGCTGGCGTTCGATGAAACCCATCTGGACGCTCGTGGAGAAGAGATCGTGATCGGAGATGCATTGACGATCGCAGGCTTCCCCCTCGGCTTTCACGACACGGTGCACCATCTGGCCGTGGCGCGAAGTGCATCCCTTGCTTCCGCGTATGGCGTGCGCTTTCAACGTCAAGGCTATTTCCTGACCGATGCGCGTACACACCGTGGAAGCAGTGGCTCACCGGTCGTTCGGCGGCGCACCGGAGGCCATCACTCAAGCCCTCCGATGTGCTGGCAACTGCTCGGTGTGCATTCGACCCGCATGGACATGAGCGACCGAGACCAAGTGCAAGACGAATCGCTGGGGCTGAACTGCGCTTGGTATGCCGACGTGCTGCTCGCGCTGACCGCTAAAGGCTGAACTCGGTCATTGAGACCTCAAGGCCGAATGGCAGCGATTGGTCATCACCGGCCATTCGATTGGCGAAGACACGACTGACCGGTTCGCATGCAGTTGCAGTCGGTCGGTTGGTCCTGACAAGCCAGATCCCTCGAAGAATGGGGTTATGTGGGCCTTCGGTTCACCCTCCCTGCTAGACTAATAAGCTATGCGTCGTTGGCTTTCCATCCTCCTCGTTTTCTGCGTGTGCTGGCAGTCGCTGGCCCATGCGGGGCTGGGCGTGTGGGCGGCCGAGGGCGAGGAAGTGGTGCATGCGTTGCTTCACTTTGACGGCTCTGCGCATCACCACGACGTCCATGACGACCACGATGCGGGGTTTCATCAGGATGATTCCGACGAATCAACAGAGCATGTGATGAGCGATGCATGCCTGTCCGCGCCGGCCTTGCTGACTGCCGCCGTTTTGCCGGTTCTGCGCGTCGGTTCGGCGCCACCGGTCATCGCTCATCCCACCGAGCCGCCGCAGCCCTTCTTGAGCGGCCCAGAGCGACCTCCGCAATCACTCACCTGACACCGCCGTGTTGCGCGGGGCTGACCCCTGCGCGTTTGGTTTGAGCGGTAGCGACCCGATGTCCGGCTGAATGCCGGCGGGGCCGCACCACACTTCTGTCAGGATGATCGTGAATTCATCTCCATGGTTCACCCCATGGCGCCTTGCCTGCATGCTTGCAGGCAGCGCGCTGGTTGGCGCTGCACAGGCTGCGCCACCTGTTCCCCCGGTTTCGGCGACCTCGTCCCCGGCCACTTCCTCCTCCGTTGCCCAGCGTTTGACCATGGCGCAAGCCCTCGCTGCGGCGTGGGATCGTTCCCTGGCGTCCGCCGAAGCGACGGGCCGTCAACGTCAGGTGCTGGCCGAGCAAGGCTTGGCCGACGCTTGGCTGGCTGCGGCGCCCTCGCTGGCACTGTCCCGACGCGAGGGTCGCGGTTCTGCGGCCGCAGGCGCGCGCGAGACCGAGCTGGGCATCGCCTTGCCGCTGTGGCGCCCGGGTCAACGCAAGCTCAACGCCCAAGTGGCGCAAGCCGAGTCCGACTGGGCGGGTGCCTCGGAACGCGCCGCGCGCCTGCAGCTGGCCACGCGCCTGCGGGAGCAGGCCGCCCAACTCCAGCAGGCCGAGGCCAGTGCTTTGCAGGCGGCCCAACAGCGCAAGACCTTGGAAGCGCTCAGTGCCGATGTCGAGCGGCGTGTCCGGGCGGGCGATTTGGCTCCCACCGACGCTATGGCTGCCCAGGCCGAGATGCTCGCTGCTCGCAGTCTGGCGCTTGAGGCCGAACGGGCCTTGGCCGCACAGCGCAGCGCCTGGACCCTGTTGACCGGATGGACCGCGCTGCCTGAGCCCGAGGCGCTATCTCCGCGCGACGATACGGCCCAGAGTGCATCACTTGAGGCACACCCTGAAGCACAGTTGGCCGCCGCAGCGGTAGCGCGTGCCCAGCAACGGGTGGCTCAGGTGCAAGCCCAACGTGGGGCCGCGCCCGAACTCGGCATGGGCATGCGCCAGGAGCAGCCCGGCTCGGGGCAGCCCCGGCAAAGCAGCGTCGCCCTGTCCGTGAGCGTGCCATTTGGCACGGATCCCCACAACGCGCCCCGGTTGGCCACAGCCTTGGCTGACCTGGACCGCGCGCAGATGGCCCTTCAACGCATGCACCAGCAGCTTGAAGCGGAGCAAGCCTTGGCACGCGGACATGTGAGCGCGGCCACCGACCAAGCCGCAGCGGAAGCCGAGCGTGCACGCCTGTTGCGCGAGCGCGCCCGGCTGTTGACTCGGTCCTTTCAGGCCGGTGAATCGTCCCTGCCAGAACTCCTGCGTGCCCTGTCGTCCGCCGCACAGGCCGACGCAGCTGCTGCACGTCAACACGCCGCCCTGGTCCAAGCCCTGGCCCGCCTCCAACATGCCCTTGGACAACTGCCATGAGCCGCATTGATTTCACCCCTATGAGCCGACTCAACCTCCTCACTCCCTTGCGCCAGATCGTGCTGGCCTTGGTCTTCAGCCTCGGTACCAACGTGACGCTGGCTGCCCCGGGCGCTCACGGCCCCAATGGCGAACACCTCGACGGTCCACCAGCGACCAGCACCGCCACCTCCACCGTACCGAAGATGGAAGCCCAATCCGAGCTGTTCGAGCTGGTCGCGCGCCTCAGTGGTGGCGAGTTGTCCATCCTGATCGACCGCTTCGCGACCAACGAACCTGTCTTGAAAGCCGACGTCGAGGTCGAGTCCGGCGCGCTGAAAGCGAAGGCGAAGTTCCACCCCGACCTGGGCGACTACGCGGTGGACGACCCGGCGATGCTGAAGCTGCTGTCCCAACCCGGCGAGCATGCCGTTGTCGTCACCGTGGTGGCGGGCGATGACAGCGACTTGCTGGATGCCGTGCTCCGTGTCGGGGCTGGCCAGGCCCAGGCCGCCACTCAGGCGCATGACCACGGGCACGAACACGGTGCGGACGACCACCCCGCCCACGATGACGCCCATGCCGGCACCGCTTGGCGCTGGGCCGCCGGGGGCGTGCTCGTGCTGGGGCTGGGCGTGATCGCCGCGTGGCGCTGGCGCCAACGCGCGGCAGACACCGCCCACGCTGAAACCAACAAGGGAGACGCCGCATGAACCCGATTCAGATATGTCAACGCATGCACCTCCAGTTGCGCACCCTGACAACACTGTTCGTCCTGAGCTTGAGCCTGCACGCCGCTCACGCCGGGCCGGGCGCCCATGGCCCCAACGGCGAACACCTGGATCAGGCTGCGGCGCCGAACACATCCGGCTTGAGCCGACTGCCCGATGGCAGCGTCCACATTCCGAAGATCGCGCAACGCCGCATGGGCTTGCGCACCCTCATCGCACCGGAAACCGATGCCGCTGTGACGGTGCAACTGCCCGGTCGGGTGGTGGCCGATCCGAACGCCAGCGGCCTGGTGCAGTCGATGCACGGCGGTCGCATCGAGGCCGGTCCGCAAGGCTTGCCCGTGGCGGGCCAGGCCGTGCGTCAAGGCGACGTGCTGGCCTGGGTACGCCACCATGCCGAGCCGTTCGCGCTGGCCGCCCAGCAGGCGCAACGCAGCGAACTGCGTGCCGCCCGTGAACTGGCCGAGCAGCGACTCAAGCGCCTGGAATCTCTGGAAGGCTCGGTGCCACGCAAGGACATCGACGCCGCGCGCATCGAGGCCCAGTCGCTGGCTGAGCGGGAACGCGGCATCGGCGCCAGCCTGGCCGCACGCGAGGCCTTGCGGGCGCCTGTCTCCGGGGTCATCGCGCGCGCCGACCTGAAGGTGGGGCAGGTGGTCGAGCCTCGGGAGGTGCTGATCGAGGTGGTCGATCCGACGCGCATGCTGGTCGAAGCCACCACCCCCGATGTCCAATTGGCCAGTCAGCTCGCCCAGGCCAACCTGCTGGGCCAAGCCGATGTGCAACTGCAGCTCGTCGGGGCGGCCCGCTCGCTGCGCGATGGGGTGCTGCCACTGACCTTCAAGGTGCGAACCCGTGGCGATGCCGTGCTGGCCGTGGGGCAGCCCGTGACCGTGGTGGCGGCGCTCAAGCGTCAGCGCAAGGGCATCGTGTTGCCGGCCGAAGCCGTGGTGCGCAGCCCAGCCAATGAGTCCGTGGTGTGGATCAAGGTGGGCGCTGAGCGCTATGTGCCGCAGCCCGTGCAGGTTCAGCCGCTGGACGCCCACACCGTGCTGGTGACCCAGGGCTTGGCGGCGGACAACCGCGTCGTGGTCCGAGGTGCGGCGCTCGTCGCACAGATCCGCTGAGGAGCGCGGCATGTTCAACTGGATCGTTCGATACAGCCTGCACAACCGGCTCTTCGTGCTGGCCTTTGCCGCCCTGCTGCTGGTCTATGGCGGGATGACCGCCTGGCGCACGCCGGTCGATGTCTTCCCCGACCTCAACAAGCCCCTGGTCACGGTGCTGACCGAGTCGGGCGGCATGGCGCCGGAAGAGGTGGAGCAACTGGTCACCTTTCCCATCGAGACCGCGCTCAATGGCATGCCGGGGGTGACCCGGGTGCGCTCGACTTCGGGCGTGGGCCTGTCCATCGTCTACGCCGAGTTCGACTGGGGCACCGACATCTACCGCAACCGCCAGCTCGTCGCCGAGCGCCTGGCCCAGCTGCGTGGGCAATTGCCCGACGAGATCACACCAGTGATGGGGCCGGTGTCGTCCATCATGGGGGAGGTCATGCTGATCGCCTTGCCGCTGGACGGGGCCAAGGACGCGGCCACGCCCATGCAGGCGCGTGAGTACGCCGACTTCGTGCTCAGGCCGCGGCTGCTGGCCATCCCCGGGGTGTCGCAGGTGATCCCCATTGGGGGCGATGTGCGCCAGCTGCGCGTCGAGCCGGACCCGAGCCGCATGGCTCAGTTCGGCATCTCGCTGACGCAGATCGAGCAAGCGCTGCAAGGTTTTGCCAGCAACGCCGGGGGCGGCTTCATCGACCTCAACAGCCGCGAGTACCTGATCCGCCACCTGGGCCGCACCAACCGGGTCGATGACCTGCAAGGCGTGGCCGTGGCCTGGAAGGATGGGCGACCGGTGCAGCTCAGCCAGGTTGCCGAGGTGCGCTTTGCGCCGGGCCTCAAGCGCGGGGATGCGGGCTACAAGGGCCAGCCTGCCGTCATCGTCAGCGTGCAGAAGCAGCCTGCGGGCGACACCGTGCGACTGACCCGCCAGATCGAGCAGGCGCTCGATGAACTGAAGGCGGGCATGCCCAAAGGCTTGTCCGCGCCCCAGGTGCTGTTCCGTCAGGCGGACTTCATCCAGGCCTCCATCGGCAACGTGACCGAGGCCTTGCGCGACGGCGCCATCATGGTGGCCATCGTGCTGTTTGCCTTCCTGCTGTCGGCACGTACCACGCTCATCTCGCTGGTCGCCATCCCCTTGTCACTGGCCGTCACCGCGCTGGTCTTCAGGCTGCTGGACCAGTCCATCAACGTGATGACCCTGGGCGGCCTGGCGATCGCGATTGGCGAACTGGTCGATGACGCGGTGGTGGATGTGGAGAACATCCTGCGCCGCCTCAAGGACAACAGCCTGCTGCCCCAGCCCCGCCCCGTGCTGGAGGTGGTGCGCCAGGCCAGCGTCGAGGTGCGCTCGGGCATCGTCTACGCCACGGTCATCGTCGTGCTGGTGTTCGTGCCGCTGTTTGCCCTGCCGGGCATCGAAGGTCGACTGTTCTCGCCCCTGGGCATTGCCTACATCGTCTCCATCCTGGCGTCGATGCTGGTGTCGATGACGGTGACGCCGGTGCTGTGCAGCCAGTTGCTGCCCCGCATGAAGCAACTCGGCCATGGCGACAGCCCGCTGGTCGCTCGTCTCAAGCGCTGGGATGCCAAGCTGCTGACCTGGTCCTTTCCGCGCGCCCGGCTGCTGATCGGCGCAGCGGTCCTGGCCGTGGCGGCGGCCGCGGCCTCGGTGCCGTTCTTCCCGCGGGCTTTCCTGCCGGCCTTCAATGAGGGCTCTCTGGTGCTGTCCCTGATGTTCAACCCGGGCACCTCGCTGGCCGAGGCCAACCGCATGGGCGCCCTGGCCGAGAAGCTGATTGGCGAAGTGCCGAGTGTGACCCAGGTGGGCCGGCGCACCGGCCGGGCCGAGCTGGACGAGCATGCCGAAGGGGTGCACTCGGCCGAGATCGACGTGGACCTGCGTCGCGAGGGCCCGCCCGTGGACCGCGAGGCCGTGATGGCCCAGATCCGCGCGCAGCTGTCCGTGCTGCCTGCGCAGGTCGCCATCGGCCAGCCCATCTCGCACCGGCTGGACCACCTGCTGTCGGGCGTGCGGGCCCAGATCGCCGTCAAGATCTACGGGGACGACACCGACACGCTGCGGGGCCTGGCCGAGCAGATGCGCCAGAACCTCTCGGGCGTGAAGGGGTTGGTGGACCTGACGGTGGAAAAGCAGGTGCTGATCCCGCAGGTGATGGTCCGCCTCGACCCGCAGCGCCTGGCCCAGACCGGGCTGGCACCCGGCGAGGCCATCCGCATCCTCAAGGCCTTGACCGATGGGGCGCATGGCGCGCAGATCGTGGACGGCTCGCGCCGCTACGAGCTGGTGCTGAGACTGCCCGACGACAAGCGAGGTCCGCTGGACCTGGCCCGCACGCTGGTGGACACGCCAGCGGGCCGCCTGCCGGTATCCAGCTTCGCCACCGTCGAAGAGGCCGATGGCCCCAACCAGATCGGCCGGGAAAACGGCCGCCGGCGCATCGTGGTCTATGCCAACACCGATGGGTCGGACATGGGGCGCGTCATCGCCGACATCCGCCAGGTCATTGCGAAGACCTCTTTGCCCACCGGCAGCTTCATCAGCCTGGAAGGCCAGTTCCAGGCCCAGGAGCAGGCCACCCAACTGATCCTCGGGCTGTCGCTGGTGTCGCTGGCGATGATGTTCCTGGTGCTGTACTCACGCTATCGCTCGGCAGTTCTAGCGGGTGTCATCATGGCCAACATCCCGTTGGCGCTCATTGGCAGTGTCGTGGCCATGTGGATCGCCGGGGTGAGCCTGTCGGTGGCAGCCATGGTGGGCTTCATCACACTGACCGGCATCGCCACGCGCAACGGCATCCTCAAGATCAGCCACTACATCAACCTGTGCCGATTGGAAGGTGAGACCTTCAGCCAGGCCATGATCGTGCGGGGTTCGCTGGAGCGCCTGACCCCGGTGCTGATGACCGCCCTGGTCGCGGCTTTTGCGTTGACGCCGCTGCTGCTGGCGGGCGACGCACCGGGCAAGGAGATCCTGCACCCGGTGGCGGTGGTGATCTTCGGGGGGCTGATCAGCTCGACCTTGCTGGACACGCTGCTCACGCCCGTGCTGTTCTGGCTGCTGGGGCGTGAGGCCACCGAGCGTCTGCTGGCCGAAGCCCATGCGGAAGCGCAAAGCCACACCCCCGCCGAGGCCAGAGCACCAGAAGCCTTCTGATCTGACACCATGGGCCTGGCGGTGCCGCCCTCAAGCGCACCGCGCCTTGCATGGAGATGCAACGATGACAACCAAGCAACTGATCCAGATCGCCGCCCTGACCTTGTGCGCGCTGAGCCTGAACCCTGCGATGGCGCATGGCGCTGGCAAGGCTCGCCATGGGGGCGTGGTGCAGGTGGCCCATGACGTGAACTTCGAGCTGGTGGCCACGGCCGATGGCGTGATCATCTACCTGGTGGACCACGACCAGCCCATGCCGTCCAAAGGCATCGCGGGCAAGCTGACCGTCTTACAAGGTGGCAAGAAAACGGAAGCGGACCTCAAGGAAGCTGGAGACAACCAGCTCAAGGCCACTGGCGTGACGGTGAGCAAGGGGGCCAAGGTCGTGGCCGTGCTCAACAACGTCGAAGGCAAGACCGTGACGGTGCGCTTCTCGGTCAAGTGAGCCCGGCATGACTCAGCCATCCCATCCGCTGCTGCCCACACGTCGGCCGGCAATCCGGGGCGGCGTGCTGGCCCTGCTGGCAGCCCTGCTTTTCGGGGCCAGCACGCCTCTGGTTCAACGCTGGGGCGCGGGCCTGGGGCCGTTCACCACCGCCGCCTTGTTGTATGGCGGGGCGGCCGTGATGGGAGCCCTGCTGCGCCAGCCGGCTGCGCGCGAAGCGAGGTTGCAGCGCAGCGATGGGGTGCGTCTGATCTGGGTGGCCCTCTTCGGGGCGGTGCTGGGGCCTGTGGCCTTGGCCTGGGGGCTGCAGCACACCAGCGGCACCGGGGC